>NZ_CDRNDK010000316.1:0-7741 GCF_977012225.1 Planomonospora algeriensis
AGTTCAACCTGCAGATCCGTGCACTAGGCCGGACACACATCTGCGGAACGCAGGCCAGGAGAGCGAGGAGAAATGAGTCTGTCCCTCGGCCTGGCCCTGACCATCGCCCTGCTGGTCGGCAACGGCTTCTTCGTCGCTGCCGAGTTCGCGCTGGTGGCCGCCAAACGCCACCGGCTGGAAAAAGCCGCCGCACACGGGAGCCGCGCCGCCGCCGCAGCGGTCAGCGGCATTCGCGAGCTGTCGCTGATGCTCGCCGGCGCCCAGCTCGGCATCACGTTGTGCTCGCTCGGCCTGGGAGTGGTCTCCGAACCGCTCATCGCCGGCTCCCTGACCCCGCTCTTCCACACCTGGGGCCTGCCGGAGAGCGCCGCGCACGCCGTCGCCTTCGTCATCGCGCTGGCCATCGTGACGTTCCTGCACATGGTGATCGGCGAGATGGCGCCCAAATCCTGGGCGATCGCCCACCCCGCAGCGCTCGGCCACCATCCTGGCGCTGCCGTTCCGCGGGTTCACCGTCGCGGTGCGGCCGCTGCTGCGGCTGCTCAACGGGGTGAGCAACCTGCTGCTGCGCCTGGCGCGGGTCCAGCCGCGCGATGAGATCTCCCACCCGCGCACCCCCGCCCAGCTGCAGCACCTGGTGCAGGAATCCCGCCGCCTCGGGCTGATCGAAAGCGACGAGCACGCCGTCCTGTCCCAGGCCCTGCACGCCCCCACCGCCGCCATCGGCCCACTGGTCGTGCCGGTCGCCGACATCATCGGCGTGCCCGCCGCCGCCCCTGCGGCGCAAGTCGTCGAGACCGCCGCCCGCACCGGCCGCACCCGGCTGGTGGTCTGGGACGGTGACCGCTCCGCTGGAGTCGTTCACGTCCGCGACGCCTACCTGGCCCGCCGGCGCGGCAGCCCGGTGCTGGCGCGAGACCTGGCCTACCGGCTGCCCGAGCTGACGGCCGAGGTCTCGATCTCCGATGCGGTGGCCGCGCTACGCGCCGCCCACAGTCAGCTGGCACTGGTGCGCACCGTTGACGGGTCGCTGGCCGGGCTGGTGTTCCTGGATGATCTGCTGACCCGGCTGCTGGTGACGGCATAGCACACCCCTGTCATAACCGCCGCTGGAGCGGATTCGACACCGACGGCATCACCGCGCTGCTCGACTCCTGCCTGCTCACCGAAGAGGAGATGCTGGCGGGCTCCGACGCCTGGACGGCCTATCCCGACCCCTTCGACCCTCGAGCGCAACGGCGGGACCGCCTACCGGATCCGCGATGAGGGCGACCACCGCCACGTGGTGTGCCGCGCCTGCGGCATCCGCTCCGCAGCCCGCCCTCGCACACGGTTTCCGGATCGAGGAGATCCACGGGACCTGTGCGGGCTGCCTGGGGAGGTGAACCGCCGGCTGCCGACGGACGAAGTGCTTGACCTGCAGACGCCTCCCCGGCTTCCGTCACACCGGATGCACCGGTCCGGTGAGCCGGTCCAGCGGCAGGAAGACCCGGGGCAGGCCGTCATGGCCGCGATCGACCTCGGCCTCGACCCGGTAGACCACGCGCAGGAGGTCCGCGGTTATCACCTCGTTCACAGGGCCGTCGGTGACGAGGCGCCCGTCGTCGAGGACGACGAGGCGGTCGCAGGCGGCGGCCGCGAGCTGGAGATCGTGCAAGGTCACCAGGACGGTGATCCCGAGCGTGCGGACCAGTCGCAGGAGATCGACCTGGTGGCGTAGGTCCAGGTGGTTGGTGGGCTCGTCGAGGATCAGCAGCCGGGGCTGCTGGACCAGCGCGCGGGCGAGGTGGACCCGCTGGCGCTCACCTCCCGACAGGGTCGCGAACGGCCGGTGGGCCAGCGCGGTGATGTCGCACCGCTCCATCGTCTCGGCGATGAGCGACCGCTCGGCGGTCGCGAGCCGGCCGAGAGCCCCGAGGTGGGGGATCCTGCCCAGGGCGACGATCTGTTCGACGCTGTCGTCGAGGTCGGCGGGGGTGTCCTGGGTGACGACGGCGACCTGCCGGGCGACGTCGCGGGCCGGGGTCTGCCACACGTCGGCGCCGTCGATCAGGACCCTGCCGCGGTCCGGGCGGATCCGGCGGTAGACGCACCGCAGTAGGCTGGACTTGCCGCTGCCGTTCGGGCCGATCAGCCCTGTCACCTCTCCGGATCCGGTCGTGAGGCTGACGTCGTGCAGCACGTGCAGCCAGGAGACGTCCTGGACGTCGACGTTCACCGCACGGCCCTCCGATCGGCGCGGACGAGCAGCATGAGGAAGAAGGGCGAGCCGAGCACGGCGGTGATCACTCCGATGGGGATCTCGTCGGGCTGGTTGAGCAGGCGGGCCGCCACGTCGACCCAGACGAGCAGGAGCGCTCCCGTCAGCGCGGCGAGCGGGAGCAGACGGCGGTTGTCACCGCCGAGCGCGAGCCGTACGGCGTGCGGGACCATGAGCGCGACGAAGCCGATGCCGCCGCTCACCGAGACGACCGTGCCGATGACCAGGGCGCACATGACGATCAGGCGCAGGCGCAGCCGGTCGACCTCCACGCCCAGGCCGGTGGCGCCCTCGTCGCCGAGCACCAGGGCGTTGAGCAGGCTCGCCCGGGTGACGGCCCAGACGGCGGCCGCGGCGACGATGAGCGCGGGCACGCCCACGTCCCGCCACTGGGTGCCGGACAGTCCGCCCAGGGTCCAAAACAGCGCCGAGCGGACCTCCTTGTTCGGTGTGGTGAGCACGATATAGCTGGTGACCGCCTCGGTGAGCGCGGCGACCGCGACGCCGGCGAGGATGAGCCTGGTCGGCGCGAGCTGCCCGCCGCGCCGCGACAGCGCCAGGACCAGTGCGAAGGCGGCCATGGCGCCGGCGAAGGCCGACAACGGCAGGGACAGCGGCCCGAACGGCGACAGCCCCGCCAGCATCACCAGCACCGCACCCAGGGACGCGCCGGAGCTCGCTCCGATGATGTAGGGGTCGGCCAGCGGGTTGCGCAGTACGGCCTGCAGCACCGCGCCCACCAGGGCCAGTCCCGCGCCGACCACGGCGCCGAGCAGCACCCGGGGCAAGCGGATGTCCAGCACGATGACCGCTTTGGGGCCGGTCGGCGCCTCGGTCACCAGCCAGGGCAGCAGCCGGTGGCCGAGCATGCGGGCGACGTCGCCGAAACCGATGGCGACCGGGCCCAGGCCGACGGCCGCGACCAGCGAGACGCCCAGCAGCGCCGAGAGGATGAGCAGCACGCCGAGGAAGGTCAGGCGGCCGCCGCGGGCCTGGGCCCCGGGCTGCGGGTCCCGGCTCCTCGGGGCCGCAGCGGAGGATTCCATGTGAGGATCCGGTGACGAGGTCAGGGGCTCCGTCCCGGTTCCCGCATCGGCAGATGTCACCTGGCCGATCCCGTCACTTGGCCAATCCGGCGACGAGCGTCTTCAGCGCCCGGCCGCTGCGCAGGCCGGGCTGGGTGTCGTTGACCGGGATCACGATGAACCGCTTCTCCTTGATCGCGGTGACGTTCTTGATCGGCTCGTAGGAGGTGAGGAACGCGATCGCCTTGTCCGCGGGTTCGAACGCCTGGTCCTCGATGACGATGGCGTCCGGGTCGCGCTTGACCAGTTCTTCCCACGAGATCTGGGAGTAAGAGGTCACCTCGGGGAAGATGTTCTCGCCTCCGGCCCGGCCGATGAGATCGTCGATCAGGCCGTTGGATCCGGCGGTGCTGGGCTTTTCCAGGCCGCCCGCGTAGTCGAACACCTTCGGGGTGCCGGAGACCGGCTGTACGGCGTCCACCTCGGCAGCCAGCTTGGCCACCAGCTCCTCGGCCTTGGCCTGGGCACCGAGGATGCGGCCCAGCTCACGGATGTCGGTGTAGGTGTCCTCGACGGTGGCCTTGTGGCCGGGGCAGTTGCCCGACAGCAGGTAGGAGTTGACGCCCTCCTTCTGCAGCCGTGCCCGGTCGCCGAGGGCCTTGGGGCCGTAGTCGTCGCCGTAACCGCTGACCACGAAGTCGGGGTCGGCGGCGAAGACCGTCTCCTTGGAGGGGGGCGGGAAGGCGGACTTGGCGATGATGTTCACGCCTTCGAAGGCGGAAGCGACCTCGGGTAGGAGCTCACCCGGGGCGACGGCGCCGGCCAGCCGATCACGGGCGCCCAGGGCCAGCACGATCTCGGTGGCGATCGTGCTGGAGGTGACAATGCGCTGCGGCGGGTGCTCGAAGCGGTAGGTGGCGCCGCAGTTGCTCACCTCCACCGGGGCGGCCGAGGGCTGCGCCGTGGCCTGTGCGGCGACGGTGGCGCTCGCGGTGGTTCCCGTGCTCTGGCCGCAGCCGGCGGCGGCGAGCACGGTGGCTCCGGCGAGCAGGGCCGAGGCCGCGCGGGGGGTGATGAATCTCATCGGAGGTGGGCTCCTTCGGATCGGTGCAGTTTCTTCAGGTGGTCGGCGTAGCGGCCGCGCAACCGGAGGACGTCGAGGATCGCGCCGGGCAGTTCGGCTTCGACCCACTTCGAGTAGGGCGTTCAACTGTGCGGGGCCGTGCCCGGCCGAGTGGAGAGCGGGACGGGCGAGGTCAGGCATGGGGCACCGGTGACAGGTCGGGACGGTCGGGAAGAGGGTCGGCGCCGTCACCCAGGAAGGGGAAGGCAGCCGGAGCCGTGGCCCGCAGACCGGGCACGATGACGCGGGCGACGGCCAGGCCGCAGGCGGCGACGTCGGGGGTGGTGAGGTCCACCGTGACGGCGTGCAGGCCGCGGGCGGCCAGCGTCGCGTCCGCATCGAAGCGGCCCGTCGCGGTGGGCTCTGCGGTGGGCTCTGCGGGGGCCGTGGGTCCGCCGCGGGCCAGACGAGTCAGCACACGGGCGGAGAAGGAAGGGTCGGCCAGGAGCTGCAGATGGCAGGTCACGTCGGTGACGTCGGTGAAATCAGGCCGGTAGGAGGAAGCGAAGGCGCGGTCGGGGCGGTGGCGCGCGAGCGGGCCGTGCGGGCGCTCCCACTCGGGCAGGTCGCCCGCGGCGAGCTGGGCGGTGGTGTCCAGAGACTGGACGGCCTCGGCCGCGGCCTTCCACGCGGCCGAGGCCACCGGGTCGGCGGCGCCGGGAACGAACGCGCAGCCGACCCCTACCATCCCACCGGACTCCTCGCCGGTGTCCTCGGCGACGCACAGCACCACCGGGGCGTCCAGGAGGTTCGGCACCGTGTGCGCGCTCAGCCGCACGCCGGGGACCGGGGGCAGCCGCACGCCCGCCAGGTGCGGGAAGGCGCGCCCCGCAGCCCAGGCGGTGGCCAGTGCGTGCCGCTCCACGACCTCCGCCAGCGCTGAGGCGCGCGCGGAGGCGAGGTCGGGGCCGGCGCGATCCCGGCCGACACCGGCAGGACGACGGGCCGGGACCGCACGGAGAAGGGTGTGAGCCAGGCGAGTGCGGCGGGCACCCAGACCGGCGCGCCGCCTGCGCGGGTGCCCCGCACCCAGTGCGTGCGGTCGGCGCGAGCCAGCCCGGTGAAGGGGAACCCGCCGCGGACGGTCTGCGCGGGTGAGTACAGCGCCAGCTCTTGCGGGTCGACGGCGGCGGGGGCCAGCTCGTGCCAGGTGGCCTCCACCAGCCGGCCGGTGGGGACGAGGTGGCCGCAGTGGCGTTCGGCCGCCTCCCCCAGCGCGCGGCGGCGGGCCTCGGCGGGATCGTGCCAGGAGGCGCCGGAGACGGTCGGGTTGCCGAGCGGCAGGCCGTATCCGGTGGTGGCGGCGAGGTCGGCGAAGACGACGTGCAGACATCCGCGCAGGAGCGCGGTGCGCACGCCGGTGACCAGACCGGTTCGGGAGTCGACGGGGATCATGTGTGCGGCAGGGGGACGAGGTTGACCTGGTCGGCGGCCCGCAGGCCGAGCCGGGCGGGGTCCTCGCGCAGGCGGTGCCCGCCGAGGAAGGGGAAGGCGGCAGGCGCGTTGGAGTAGGCGCCGGGCACGATCACCCGGGCGACCGACAGCCCAGCGGACGCGATGTCGGAGGTGGTCAGGTCGGCCGCATAAACGCCCAGCCCTTGGGCGGTGACCCGCTTGAGGTAGCCGTCGAGCACGTCGCCGTCCACGCGCGGCAGGTCGGCCAGGGCGATCGCGTCGGTGCAGGCGGTGATCGGCGTCAGGTGCTCGCGCATCCGGGGGTCGAGCCAGAGCTGGCTGTGGCAGCCCAGGTCGACGACGTCGCGGAAGTCGCTTCGGTAGTCGTCGGCGTAGCGGCGGTCGGGGCGATGGGGTTTGAAGATCCGGGGGTCGATGACGCCGGCTGCGGCGGCGGCCCAGATCTCTCCGTCCGGGTCGATCAGGCCCAGCGCGTAGCGGCGCAGGGTGACGGCTTCGGCCAGTGCCTTGCGTACGGCCTCGGCCGGGTCGGGTCGGGCGGCGACGCCGAACACGGTGATGCCGGTCTCCGGGTCGTCGAGCAGCACGCCCAGGACGGCGACCTCGAAGACGGTGGGGATGGCTACGACCCGGTAGCGGCAGTTTCCGGTCGCGCCGGCGGCGCGGTACCAGCCGGGTTCCGTCTCAGGCAGCAGCGGCGCCGCGGGATGATCGGCGCCGGTGACGGGCCGGGCGGGCAGTTCGCCGCTCCACCAGACGACCGTGGCGTCGCGTTCGATGACCTCCTCCAGCGCGGCCGTGCGGGCGGCCCGCGCGGAGGGGCCGGCGGCGATGCCGGCGAGCATGGCGTAGTTGGTCGGCGGCTCGCCGGTGCGGGGCGCAGTGAAGTAGTTGACGTAGACGAGGGAGGCGGGCAGCCAGGCGGGCGTGCCGTCGACCAGGTCCGTCCCCCGGGTCCACAACACCTCCAGGTCAGCCGTGAACGGGGCGAACGGGAAACCGGGTTCGGTGTGCTGAGCGTCGGAGTACAGGGCGAGCCGGGCCGGGTCCAGGGCGGGTTCGCGCAGCCGCCGGTAGGAGGAGCGGAGCAGGTGTGCGGGGACGAAGTTGCCGCAGTAGCGTTCCACCGCCTCGCCGACGGCGCTCATGGCGGCCCGGGTGGGGTCGCCGAACGCGGTGCCGGTGGCGACGCGGTCGGCGGGCCAGGGCAGCAGCAGGTAGGGCGAGCTCACCTCGGCTGAGCAGATCGCCAAGCCGTCGGGCCACCACGGTTCCGGCTCCAGGAGGTCCAGCCTGCGGATCAGGCCGGTGCGCTCATCGGCCAGGAGCGTCAGCGGGTCGTTGTCGGCTTGTGCCGCCTCCGGCCGATCCGCGGCGCCCATCGTGTCACCCCCTGGGTCTTCGGCCGTGCCGTCGGCTGTGGCACCGGGCGTGCCGCCTGCGTCCGTCATGCGAAGACTTCCTTTCTCGGGCGGGGAAGGTGCAGCGTCACGTCGCGGAAGGAGAACTCGGCCCGCCGCTGCGGCGCCGGGTAGCGGGGGGTGCGCCCGGCGGTCAGCTCCAGGTGGAGCCGGTGCCCGGGCGGCAGCTCGGCCGCGGCCGGGGCCAGGCGGATCTCGCAGCGGGAGGTGCCCGTCGCGGTGGGCGCCGTGCCGTCGGCCATCCGGGTGGCGGTGCCGTCGGGCTGCTCGTGGATGAGCGTGGCTACCAGCTCGGCGCGACGTCGGTGGTGACCTCGGCGGTGAGGCGGGCTGCGCCGTGCCAGTGCAGCGGGCCGTCCAGGCGCAGCCGGACGATGTCGTCGCGGTCGGTCAGCGGCGCCAGATCGGCCGAATGCGGCGCCGACGGGTAGGGGTCGGCCGGGTCGTGCCGCAGCCGCATGCCGTCGGCGCCGCAGTGGCGAGGGCGGGTCCAGGC
>NZ_CDRNDK010000317.1:0-7702 GCF_977012225.1 Planomonospora algeriensis
CGTCTCCGGTCCGCGGCCGGTCTTCGGCCGCGGCGCGGACCGCGTCGCGCCGCGGCCAGGCGGCTGTCGGAGTAGAGGTAGGCGGGGTCGCGCGAATGCCGTTCCCACGCCTCGGCGTCCGCCGTCAGGCGCCGGCGCACGAGCAGACCCGCCCGGTCGGCGTCGATCCACTCCCGCAGCCGGGGCCAGGCGTGGATGAGCGCCTCGTGGCTGATCTCGGTGGTGTCCTCGTCCACCGTGACCAGGCGGGCACGGACGAACTCGCCGAGCACCTCCCGGACGGCCGCCTCGCGGTGGCCGTCCTCCGGCAGCAGTTCGGTGACGGCGACCCTCCGGCGGGTGTCATCGATCCCGGCCTCCAGGTGGACCAGGCGCAGGAACAGCTCGCGGGCGACGGGCCGCGCGTCCGGCCCGAGCCGCCGCAGGGTCTCGTCCGCGCTCGTCGCCAGGGACCGCGAGATGCCGCCGGAGGCCCGGTAGGCGGCGAGCGTCAGGACGGGGCCGGTGCGCCGCTGCCAGGTGGAGAGCAGCGCGTGGGAGAGCAGCGGGAGCACCCCGGGCCTGGCCCCCGCCGGACCGGATGCCCCGAGGTCCTCCAGGAGGAGATCGACCAGGCCCTCCTCCAGGGCCAGTCCCGCCTGCGCCGCGGGTTTCTCGATCGCCTCCCGCAGCTGGGACGTGGTCATCGGGCCGACGACCTCCGGGTGCTTGAGCGCCTCCAGCAGCTCGGGATGGGCGGCGCAGTGGCCGAAGAAGTCCGCGCGGACCGCGGCCACGACCGCGGCGGGCGGCCGCTCCTCCCCCTCCCGCCTCTCGCAGGCTCCGGCGAGCGCGCCTACGAACCTCCGGCGCAAGGCCTCGTCCGGGCAGGCGGTGAAGAGCTCCTCGAACTGATCCACGATGACCAGCACGGGTCCACCGGCCGCCCGCAGGACGCGGCGCAGCTCGCCGGGCCCGGTCTCCGGGAGCGCCCGGTCGCCGTATTCCGGTCCGTTTCCGCACTCCGGTCCGTTTCCGCACTCCCGTACGGCGAGCGGCGCGACCCGCCGGGCGAGTTCCGCCATCGGATCGGCCCCGGGGGTGAGAACGACGCACCGCAGGTCGCCGGCGGTCGCGCGCCGCAGCACCGGGATCAGGCCGGCCTGCAGCAGGGAGGACTTCCCCGACCCGGACGGGCCGGTGACCAGCAGCGGACCGCCGTCCCGCAGCCGCTCCCGCACCCGCCCCTCCAGGTTCCGGGCCGCTTCCCGCCTGCCGTGGAACAGCTGCTCATCGGCGGGGCCGAACGCTCTCAGCCCGCGGTAGGGGCTCTCCTCCCCGGACTCCACCGGTCGCGGCGCGGTCCCGGCGGCCGGGGCGCGGTAGGCCGGGTTCACCGCGAACGGGCAGCGGTCTCCGAGGTCGGTGGCCTGCCGCCGGGGCCGGGGCAGGCCCCTCTCCGGCAGGGCCCGCGCCAGGAACCGGTAGACGTGGTCGAGTGTGAGCACCGGCGGGCCCGTGGGGTCGCCCTCACGCAGCAGGCGGACCAGTTCACCGGTGAACGCCGTGCAGCGCTCTCCCGGCAGCGCCCACGACGCCTCATCCCTGCTGGACGAGGTGAGCAGGTAGGTGCCCGGCCAGGCCGCGTCGAGCGCGTCGCCGGTCTCGGCGCGCGATACCCCCCCGTGCCCGCCCGGCGAAGCAGCAGTCGAGGACGACCACGACGTTCTCGGCCGGGCACTGCGAGAGCACCTCGCGCACCACCGAGTACGGCAGCGCCTGATAGGCGGCCGCACCCCGGGTGAGGTCGGCCGTGGCGCCGGTGGCGAGATGGAGCTCTCCGCGCGGGCTGACGACGCCGTGGCCCACGTAGTAGAACATCAGGACCGAGGTCGCCTCCCGGGCTCCCCGGACCATGGCCTCGCTCAGCCGCCCCGGATCCGCGGGGTCGACCAGCGTGGTCAGGTCGGCGGGGTCCAGGCCGGCCCGCTCGACGAGGCAGCCTCCGAGGTCCTCGATCGTGGCCGGGACGGCGGGGACCGGAGGGAGCCGCGAGCCGGGGCCGTGCGTACCGGTCCCGGTGAGGAGCACCCTGGTCCCCGGCGCGGACAGTGCGAGCCGCGGAACCTCCCGATGCTCCGGTGAAGGCCCACCAGGCGTCACCGCGTCAGGAGAGCGCGGGACCCCGTCCGTCGCCACGGGTCATCCCCGGCTGCCGGCCTTCTGGAAGGTCTGGACGACCCGCTCGGTGATGTCGTCGACCTGCGCGTGCTCCAGGTTCCGCAGGCCCGAGGCGCCGACCTCGATCTCCCTGTCGCCGTCGGTGATCCTGACGCTCACCTCTCCGGTCCGGGTGCGCAGCCAGGCGATCACCGTCGCGGCCGTCGAGCAGAGTGCGCCCCCGGCGTCGAGCAGGACCTGCAGCGCCTCGGGGACCGGCCCCATCGCTCCGGGATCGGGAGGCCGCTCCTCCATCACCACCCGGCCGCGCAGGTCCGTCTCCTCCTGCAGCCACGCGTACAGCTCCCGCAGGTGGTCCCGGCTTCCCGTCTCCGCCTTCACCACGATATGCATGACATTTCCCCCGTCTCATACCTAACGTAGACAGGGGGTGCGGCTCCGTGAACTTCACTCCCCTCACAGGGAGGTAAAGAGGTCTCTCGCGTGGTCGGCCACGGCCGCGCCGGTCACGGTCGCCCGGATCGGCAGGAAGTCCATGCAGAGCCGGATCGCCCCGGGCAGCACCGTGTGCGGCACCCGCATCGACAGCGTGCAGTGCGGCACCCACTCGCCCGGCCGGTAGACGTCGAAGCCCCCGATCCCCGCCGCGTCGAGCCGCTCGTGCACCGCCGCGTGGTGGGCCAGCAGCTCCGCCGTGGGGACCGGGCCGAGCCAGAGCACCCGGCCCAGGAACTGCCCGACGAAGTCGAACCGCAGCTCCAGCGGCGGCGCGGCGTCCATGCCCGCCAGCGCCGCGGCCACCCCGGGTCCGTCCAGCTCCGCGGCGCTGAGCAGCGAGACGTGCGGGCGGTGCCGGCCCTTCAGCAGCTCGCTCATCGACTGGACGCCGGCCTGGGCCAGCGCCTTCCACAGCGTCCTGATCCGCTTCTCGGCGGCCGGATCGAGATAGAGCTCCAGCGCGGCGACCATCCCGGAAGACTAGCGCCGCCGGGTCGCCGGCCGCGATTCCGTTCCGTTCTTCCACTGGGTGGAAGGGCGGGCTCGGCGGCCGCCGCCGTCTCCCCCCCATGCTCGACCCCATGCGAACTCAGGTCGGGATCATCGGGGCGGGCCCCGCCGGTCTCCTGCTCTCCCATCTGCTCCACCTGCGCGGGATCTCCTCGGTGGTGCTGGAGCGCCGCAGCCGCGAGTACGTGGAGAGGCGGGTGCGGGCGGGCGTGCTGGAGCAGGGGACCGTCGACACCCTCGTCGCCGCGGGGGTCGGCGAGCGGCTCCTGCGCGAGGGCCTCCCCCACCACGGCATCGAGCTGCGGTACGGCGGCGCGGGCCGCCGCATCGCCTTCGAACGGCTGGTGCCGGGCCGGGCCATCACCGTCTACGGCCAGCAGGAGGTCGTCAAGGACCTCGTCGCCGCCCGGCTGGCGGCGGGCGGCGACGTCCGTTTCGAGGTGGACGACGTGGCGGTGCACGACGTCGGCACCGACCGGCCGTACGTCACCTTCGGCGGCGGCGAGCGGCTGGACTGCGACGTCATCGCCGGCTGCGACGGCTTCCACGGGGTGACCCGGCCGTCGATCCCGGACGGCGTGCTCACCGCCTACGAGCGGGAGTACCCCTTCACCTGGCTGGGCGTCCTGGCCCGCGTCAAGCCCTCGGCCGAGGAGCTGATCTACGCGCGGACCGAGCGCGGCTTCGCCCTGCACAGCATGCGCTCACCCGAGGTCAGCCGGTTCTACCTGCAGGTCCCCGCCGGCACCGACCCCGCCGACTGGCCCGACGAGCGCGTCTGGGCGGAGCTGAAGGCCCGCCTGGAGACGGTGCCGGGCTTCACCCTGACCACCGGCGAGATCTTCGACAAGGGCGTCACGCCCCTGCGGAGTTTCGTCACCGAGCCCATGCAGTACGGCAGGCTGTACCTGGCCGGCGACGCCGCGCACATCGTCCCGCCCACCGGCGCCAAGGGCCTCAACCTGGCGGTCGCGGACGTGCGGGTGCTGACCGAGGCGCTGGCCCGCTTCTACGCCGACGGCTCCACCGAGCTGCTCGACGGCTACTCGGCGGCCTGCCTGAAGCGCGTGTGGCGGGCCCAGCACTTCTCCTGGTGGATGACGACGCTGCTGCACACCTTCGACTCCGACGACGCCTACGGGCGGCGCCTGCAGCTGTCCCACCTGGACTACGTGACCTCGTCGGAGGCCGCGGCGGCGACGCTCGCGGAGAACTACGTCGGCCTGCCGTACGAGGACGGGCCCGGCCGGAGCGTGAGGGCCGGTCCTCCGCGCCGCCCCGCCTCCCGGACGCGGCGCGGGGCCGGGTCCGGGCCGGGTCGGGTCCGGGGACCGGACAGGGCACGGCGCGGGGCCGCGGTCGTCGGATCCGGGCGGTCAGGTCCGGGGGCCGGGGGCGCGGCGGAAGGCGAAGGGCTGGCTCTCGCGGCCGGGGACCACGAACCAGCACTCCCCCGTGCCGTCGCTGTCCAGCAACCGGAAGAACGTGTCGACGACCTCGGAGACCTCGAGGATCGGGAAGCCGATCTCCTCCAGCAGCGCCTTGCCCTCGCCCAGGATCGCGGTGTCGGCGAACGACGGGCACAGGGCCTGCACCTTGATCCCGGAGGACTGCAGGTCCTGGCCGAGGGAGCGGACGAGGCCCACCACGGCGTGCTTGTTGGCCGCGTAGACGGGGTCGTTCGGGATGCCCACGATCCCGGCCATGCTCGCGGTGGCCACGATCGTGCCGCCGCCGGCCGCCCGCAGCGCGGGGAGCGCGGCGTGCACGCCGAACACGACGCCGTCGAGGTTGACGCCCATGGCCAGGCGGTAGCGCCGGACGTCGAAGTCCTCGCCCAGCCCGCACCCGGAGGAGATGCCCGCGTTGAGGAAGGCCAGGTCGAGCCTGCCGTACCGCTCGACGGCGACGGCCACCGCCGCCTCGTTGTCCTCCAGCCGGGTCACGTCGCAGTGCGTGAAGACTCCACCGATCTCCTCGGCGACCTCCTTGCCCGCGGCGTCGTCGACGTCGGCGAGCACGACCCGGGCGCCTTTCGCGGCGAGCCGCCGGGCCACCGCCGCGCCGATCCCGTTGCCGCCGCCGGTGACCAGGGCGACCTTCCCGCCGAGCCGGTCGCCGCGGACCTCGTTGACGTCCGCCGCCGGCCGCCCGCCGGGGCCGCCGTCCATCCCGCTGAGCAGCCCGCCGCCCGCGCCGAACCGGTTCTCCGTGGTCTCGCTCACAGCGGCAGCCCTCCCGTGGCGGCGTTGGTCGAACCGGTGGCCCGGTACGCCGCGATCGTACGCTCGGCGATGCGCATCTGGTGGATCTCATCGGCCCCGTCGGCGAAGCGGGCCCAGCGGGCATGCTGGAACATGTGGGCCAGCGGGGTGTCGGTGGAGTAGCCCAGCGCGCCGTGCACCTGGATGGCCCGGTCCACGATCCGGTTGAGGCTGTTGGCGACGAAGTGCTTGGCCATCGAGACCTCGGTGCGGAAGTCCTCGCCCTTGTCGATCTTCGAGGCGGCGTGCAGGACCATGAGCTTGCACTGGTAGAGCTCCACGGCCGAGTCGGCGATCAGCCACTGGACGCCCTGCTTCTCGGCGAGCAGCGAGCCGTGGCTGTAGCGGTTGAGCGCCCGGTCGACCATCATGTCGAGCGCCGTCTCGGCCTGCGAGATCCAGCGCATGCAGTGGGCCAGGCGGGCCGGGCCGAGGCGGTACTGGCCGAGCTTGTGGCCGTTGCCGCGCCCGCCGAGGATCTGGCCGTCGGGGACCCGCAGGTCGGTGATGACGATCTCGCTGTGGCCGGTCGAGCCGTGCATCGTCTCGACCTCGCGGACGTCGTTCCAGCCCTCCTGGGGGATGTCGACGAGGAACGCGGTGTTGGCGCCGCGGGCCCCTTCGGGCATGTCGAGCTCGGTGCGGGCGATGAGGATGGCGAAACCCGCCCGGCGGGCGTTGGAGATGAACCACTTGTGGCCGTTGATCACCCACTCGTCGCCGTCCTTGACCGCGTGGGTGCGGATCAGCGTCGGGTCGGAGCCGGCCACCTCGGGCTCGGTCATCGCGAAGCACGACATCGTGTGCCCCTTGAGCAGCGGCTTGAGGTACTTCTCCTTCTGCTCGTCGGTCGCCCAGTGCAGCAGGGTGTGCATGTTGCCCTCGTCGGGCGCGTGGCAGTTGAGCACCCACGGGCCCAGCCGGGTCTTGGCCGCCTCGGACTGCACCATGGCCAGCTCGACGTGGCCCAGGCCCATGCCGCCCCACTCCTTCGGCATGTGCGGCAGCCAGAGCCCCTCGGCCTTCGCCTTCTCGCGCAGCCCGAAGATGGTCCGGATGTACTCGTCGCGGCTGAGGACCTTCTCCTCGTCGTCGAAGCCCTCGACCGCCGGGATGATGGTCTCCTGCACGAAGGCCCGCACCCGGCGGCGGATCTCCTCGTGCTCGGGAGCGAGTGTGAAGTCGATGGCCATGCGTGCGAACCCTCTGTCCTGGTCGATCTGTCCTGTCGGATGTCCTGGTCGATGTCCCGCGCGATGTCCTCTGCGGTGCCGCCATGATTTGATGCGACTGCATGATGTTTTCAGTCACATGCATGATTAGCCTAACGAGCGGTTCCGCCGCCATCAAGGGCGGCGAGGGACGCGATGATCCGGTGGACCCGTGGACGCCAGGAGGAGGAGCACCGATGCCGCCCAATCCCGAGGCCACGTGCAGGCGGCTGATCGCGGCCGCCGAGCGCCTGTTCGCCGAGAAGGGGATCGAGGGGGTGTCGTTGCGGGAGATCAACACCGCGGCGGGCCAGCGCAACTCGACCGCGCTGCAGTACCACTTCGGGGACCGGGCGGGGCTGCTGGCCGCGGTGCTGGCCAGGCACCAGCCCGAGGTGGAGGTCCGCCGGCACCAGTTGCTCGACGAGTACGAGGCGCGGGGCGGCCTGCCCGCGGCCGAGGCGCGCCGCACGCTGGCGGCCGCGCTGGTACGGCCGATGGCCGCGAAGCTGGCCGACTCCGACGGCGGCCGGTCCTATCTGCGGATCATGGAGCAGCTCGTGCACCGCAGCCGCCTGCCGGCGCTCCGCGACGCGCGGGACGACCCCGGCCAGAGCATCAACCGCTGGCGCGAGCTGGTGGCCCCGCTGCTCTCCGAGGTCGCCGTGCGCCGGCTGCACCAGCGGTTCATGGCCATCCGGGTGACGTACGTGGAGCTGGCCCGCCGCGCCGAGGGGCCGGAGGGCAAGGACGACCGGCTCTTCACCAGCCATCTGATCGACGTCGTCTCGGCGGTGCTGGCCACCGAGGTGTCCGGCGAGACCGCCCGGCTGCTCGCCGAACGCGACGCCCGCCCCCTGCCGGAGCCGGGCGGTACGGCGGACGGCACGAGGAACGGCGCGGCGGACGGCCCGGGGGACGCGCGCCGCGGGGAAGGGCCGGGGAACGCGTGAGCGCCCGCCTCCCGGGTGCCGGGGAGGCGGGCGCTGGATCGCGGCCGGTCTGGTGCGGCGGGCGGTCACTTCAGGATGGGCAGTCGCTCGACCAGGGCGGTCTTGC
>NZ_CDRNDK010000318.1:0-7679 GCF_977012225.1 Planomonospora algeriensis
ACGACTACCAGCTGACCATCACCTCCGCAGTGGAGGAGCAGACCGCCACCACCGGGGAGATGAACCGCAACGTCTCCGATGCCGCCCAGGCCAGCACGCACATCGCGGCCAACATCGCGGTGCTGGCCGACGCGACGAAGGTGACTGCCGAGGGCGTCGTCGAGAGCCGGCGGGCCGCGGCCGACCTGGCCGAGCTGTCGGCCCGGCTGCACCAGCTGGTGGCCGGCTTCCGCTACTGAGACGGGAGATGCGATCGACTCCGTGAACGCATCCGGTGACGTCCCGGTGCCGGATGCTTTCACGGGGCCATGTGCCGGAAGCCGGACGCCCTGCGCGACGGCCCCGGGGCCCTGACGGTCTCGGGCGGATGGTCGGCGGACGGATAAACCGGCGAGGACCTGTCATGGCCGGGCACGGTGCGTCAGTATCGATGGCTATGAGCAGAGATCGCCGCTCGGGCAGAATGTACGGCGTCATCAGCGCGGCGGCGTTCCTGACGGCGTTGGCGGCCGCCGCGGCCGGCGCCTGGCTGCTGCCGGAGGCCCAGGGCGTCGGAGACGTCGATCCGCTCAGCGCGGTCATCGCCCTGCTGGCCCTCGCGGTGAGCCTGTGGACGCTGCACCTGTCACAACGGCAGCCGCTCACCTGGGCCGAAGCGCTCGAGAAGCTGGCCACCGATGTCCTGACGACCGAGCAGGAGGCCCGCCACCGGCTGCTGGGCGGCGGTCTTGCGCCGATCAACGTCACCTTCGCCTTGCGCCGCGCCCCGACCCGTCAGGTGATGGCCTTCCCCTCCGGCGGCACCCTGCGGGAGATCGTCGCCTACTACCGGCCGCCCCGTTCCCGGTCTCCGCACCGGCTGGTGATCACCGGCGCACCCGGCGGCGGCAAGACCGTCCTGGCCGTCGAGCTCATGTTGGGCCTGTTCGCCGGGCGCCGGGCCGGCGATCCGGTGCCGGTGCGGATCTCGGCCGCCTCCTGGGACACCCGGCGCAGCGTCGAGGAACTGCTGCAGGGCTGGATGGTGGACGTCTTCCGCCTGCCTGCGGCCGTCGCCGGGCGGCTGGTGGCGGCCCGGCTGGTGCTGCCGGTGCTGGACGGCCTGGATGAGATGGACGCCGACCCCGCCCCCGGCGGCGCCTCCCGCGCAGGCCGGGCCTTGGCCCAGGTGGACGCCTACCTGCACGGCAGCGACCGCGCCGATGTGGTGCTGACCTGCCGCACCGCCCAGTACCAGGCGCTGCGTGCCGCCCGCAGCGGTGGCGCCGACATCACCTGGGTGGAGATCCTGCCGGTCCGGCCCGTCACGGCCGCGGGGTTCCTGCGCGACCGCATCCAGGACTCACCGCGGTGGCGGCGGTGGGACCAGGTACTGGAGACGATGCGAGCCGACCCGGACGGGCCGCTGGCGAAGGGCCTGTCCACCCCGTGGCGACTCACCCTGGCCGTGACCGTCTACGAACGCCCCGCGCTCGGCGATGACTCCGGCGAACCGCACCGGGCCGTCGCCTGCGACCCCGCCGAGCTGATCGCTCTGGGCTCCGCCGAAGCGATCGCCGATCACCTGCTGGCACGGCTGATCGGCGCCGTCACCCCCGCCGACGCCCCCTACACGCCGCGGCAGGTACGGTCCTGGCTGGCGGTCCTGGCCCGCTACCTGGACCGCAACGCCAGCGGCCCTCCCCCGGTGCCGGACGGGCGATCCCTGTCGGGCACCGACCTGGTGCTGTACGAGCTGTGGCCGCTGGCCGGGTTCCGCCTCCCGCGGATCCTGCATGCGCTGCCCGTCGCCCTGCCGTGGGTGCTCGCCGGAGTGACGGGAGTGCTCGCCTGGGGTTTCGACCTGGCGGTGGGCATCGCGATCCTGGCGGGCCTCATCGTGACGGCGGGGGCGTGGTCGGCGTGGCCGGAGCCGCGGCATCTGCGCGTGCCCGTGCTGACCGCGCGCGCCGACTGGCGCCGTATCGTCTCCGGGACCGTCGTCGGCCTGGCGGCCGGGCTCGCCGGAAACCTCGTGGTCGGCGTGCTGGCCGGCCTGGTGATCGGCCTGGTGGAGACCTCCACCGGCTTCGGAACCGCGACGGCGCGCACTCCCCGCACCGTGGTGCGGTCCGACGCCGCCAACGGCCTGGTGGTCGGCTCGGGGATCGGGCTCGCCGCCGGCCTGGGGATCGCCTTCACCGCCGGTCCTGTACCGGGGCTCGTGGCAGGGGTGGCGGCCGGACTGGCGTTCGGCCTTCCGACCGCGACCGTGACGGTGCGCTACCTCGCGTTCCTGCTGTGCACTCGGCGCTGGAGCCGCCGCCCGCTGCCGTGGCGGCTGGGCCGGTTCCTGCACTGGTGCACGCAGGTCGGCCTGATCCGCGTCGCCGGGATCGCCTACCAGTTCCGCCACCGGGAGCTGCAGGACCACCTGGCCCGCCACCCTGCCCCCGGCCCCGTCAACCGGCGTGAGGCTCCGGCCGGCGCGTGAACCCGCCCGGGGCCTTCGGCGCCTGCCGGCCGGGAACGCCGGGCCGACCTAGAACGCCGGGTCGGCCTAGAACGCCGGATCGGCCGCCGCGTGCCATCATGTGCTCGTGGAGGAGAACCGGCCGCTGCGGGTGGTCATCGCCGAAGACCACGTCATCCTGCGCGACGGCATGGTGGAGTTGCTGACCGGGCGCGGCTGTGAGGTCGTCGCCACGACGGGCACCCCGGAGGGCCTCCACGACGCGGTACGCGCCCATCGGCCGGACCTGGCGATCGTGGACGTCCGCATGCCGCCCTCCTTCACCGACGAGGGCATCCGGGCCGCCGAACGGCTCCAGGCCGACCATCCGGATCTCGGCGTGCTGGTCTTCTCCCAGCACGCCGAGCCGGCGTGGGCCGCCAGGCTGCTGGCGACTGGCGCGCACGGCGCCGGATACCTGCTCAAGGAGCGGGTGGCGGCCGTCTCCCAGTTCGTCGACGCCCTGCACCGCGTCGGCACCGGCGGCACCGCGCTCGACCCGGAGATCGTCGACAAGATGATGCGCGGCGGCCGGCGCCGCCTCGACCGGCTCACCGGCCGGGAGCGGGAGGTGCTCGAGTTGATGGCGCAGGGCTACTCGAACAAGTCGATCGCGGCGCGGCTGGTGGTCACCGAGCGGGCGGTGGAGAAGCACGTCGCGGCGATCTTCGGCAAGTTCGACCTGCCCTCGACCGACGCCGACAACCGCCAGGTCAAGGCCGTCGTCACCTACCTGACCGAGGTGGGCGCCTGAGTCCGGCTCAGATGCTCGTCGGCATCCTGATCTCGGCCCGGGTGGGGCCGCCGGGCGGGCTGTCGACGGTCAGCGTGCCGTCGACCGCGGCGAGCCGTTCGCGCAGCCCGGCCAGTCCCGTACCGGCGCCGATGCCCGCGCCGCCCCGGCCGTCGTCGGCCACGGTGATCCGCAGCCGGCCGCCCTCGGCCGAGGCGTCGAGCCGCACCTCGCTCGCCCCGCGGTGCGTCAGCCGACCGGATCGGTGAGACCTGCCCGGACCCAGGCGACCGCGGTCGGTGACGCCGCGATGCCGGCCGGCTCCTCGATCCGGACGTCCAGCAGCGAGCGCAGCAGCTTCCGGTGCAGCCGCCCGGTGAGCCGGGCGGCCCGCAGCTCCCCGGCGATGACGGGAAGCCCGACGACGGTCAGGGCGAGCAGGCCCCCGGCGTACGTGCCCAGCAGCACGAGGAGCAGGCCGAGCAGCGCCACCGGGAAGCCCGCGAGGGCGAACACGATCTCGCCGGCGCGCGGCCGCGGCCACGACCGCGCCGCTCGGAACCGCGCGGGGAGAGCACCGGCCGGAACCGTGCTCCCGGCCGGTGTCCGCCTACCGGTCTCGCCGGTCTTGCCTGCCTCGCCGGTTACGCCGGTCTCGCCGGTCACGTCGGCCTCGCCGGTCACGGCGCCGTCACCGTGGTGGCCGGGTCGAGCGCGATGGTCCGCAGACCGGCGGCCATCTCCGTGGTCACCGCGAGGACCACCGCGCCGATGAGGATCGGCGCGTAGTCGCCCATGGCGACGTACGGCACCGGCTCGCCGGTCAGCGACAGCGCGAACGCGACGCTGACCGGGGCGGCGACGGCGATGCCGAGCACGACACCGGTCAGCGCGGTCAGCACCGACTCGGCCGCGAGCATCCGGACGAGCTGCCGCTTCGTGGCGCCGATCAGGCTCAGCAGCGCGTACTCCCGCTTGCGGGCCGTGATGAGCGAGATCAGCGTGGTGAGCGTCGCCACCGCCCCGAACAGGGCGAGCAGCGCCACCTCCACGCCGCGCAGCCAGACGTCGTCGTCCGACACCGCGTCCGGCAGCACGCCGGCCACCTGGTGGCGGATCGTGCCGGTGATCGCCAGGAACGTGGTCGACAGGCCGACCAGCAGCGCGATCGGCACGACCGCGGAGGACAGCCGGTGGGCATGGCCGCGCAGGTTGGCCGCGGCCAGCCAGCCGCCCGACTCGCCGCCGCGCGACAGCCGCAGCGGCAGGCCGAGCAGGGTGACGACGATCCGGGCCAGCAGGGGCCCGAGCAGGGCCAGCGCGACCATCAAGGCCAGTGCTCCGAGCAGGGCCGCCTGGGCGGCCTCGTCCGGCTCCCTGCCGACCAGGAAACCGCACAGCACCCCCACGCCGCCGACAACGAGCAGGCCGAGCAGCATCCGGAACCAGCCGATCCGGTTCGTCTCGGCCGACGTCTCGGCCATCGCCGTGCTCGGCGTGCTGTTCGAGATCCGCCAGGTGGCGAAGAGCGTCGCGATCAGGCCGACGAGGACGGTGGCCAGCGTGGCGATGAGCGGGGGCAGCGGGTTGCCGGGCACGGTGGCGCCGGTCGGCGCCAGGCCGCGGTCCACCAGCGCGGACAGGAAGATCCGCGCGGCGATCGCGCCGGTCACCCAGGCGAGCGGTGATACCAGCAGGATCAGGCCGACGACCTGGAAGCGGATGAGCCGGCGCACCTGCCGCGGCGTGGCCGCCACCGTGCGCAGCAACGCCAGTTCGCGGTGCTGGCGGCGGATCGCGAAGCCGAGCGTGCTGACCGCGACGAAGGCCGCCATGATCATCGCGATCTCGCCGAACACGCCGCCGATCGCACCGAGGCCGGAATCGCCCTCGGTCGTGGCCGCCGTGGCGATCATCGACCCGAACATGGTGATCGTGGACACCGACAGGAACAGCGCCGACGCGAGCCCCGCGAAGGAGGCGGGACGGGCGCGCAGGGCGCCCAGGGCCATCCTGATCACGGGAGTTCACCCAGTCTCTCCGCGATGACCGCGGCCGACGGCCTGGTCAGGTCCTCCACCAGCTCGCCGTCGGTCATCATCAGCACCCGGTCGGCGAAGCCGGCGGCCAGCGGGTCGTGGGTGACCATGACGCACGTCTGCCCGTGCTCCTCCACCCCCTCGCGCAGCAACCGGAGGACCTCCCGGCCGGTGTTGCGGTCGAGGGCGCCCGTCGGCTCGTCGGCGAAGAGGATCTTCGGCTGGCTGTAGAGCGCGCGGGCGATCGCCACCCGCTGCTGCTGCCCGCCGGAGAGCCGGCCGGGCCGCTCCTTCTCGCAGCCGCCCAGGCCGACCCGGGCGAGCACCTCGCCGACCCGCACCCGGTCGATCCGGTCACCCATCAGGCGGGTGGGCAGCACGACGTTCTCGGCGACCGTCATGGCCGGCATCAGGTTGTAGGCCTGGAAGACGAAACCGACCATCGAGCGCCGCAACCGGGCGAGCTTGCGCTCCCGCAGCCCGGTGATCTCGGTCGGGCCCCAGCGGACGGTGCCCCGGGTGGGGCGGTCCATGCCGGCCACGCACTGCAGCAAGGTGGTCTTGCCGGAGCCCGACGGACCCATGACCGCGGTGAACGAGCCCGGGGAGAAGGCGACGTCGACCCCCCGGAGCGCGTGCACCCGGCCGCCGCCGCGTTCGAACTCGCGGCGCAGCCCCTGAACCCGGATCTCCCGGTCGGCGCCGCCGCCTGCTGGACCGATACCGTGCACCTGCTCGTTCCCAAGGAGTGACATGATCCCATTCTCGGCGCGCCGGCCGCCCGGGACGATCGTGATAACACCCCGATCCGGGGTGTGGGTACCCACACCCCGGTGCGGGATCCTCGGGGCGGGGGGCGAAGCGTCCGGCCCGAGCAGGCCGGCGGCCGGCTTCCCCGCCGTCTCCCCCCTCCGGCACGTCGCAGGCCGTCAGTACCCCGTCCCCGGGTCCACCCGCGCGATGAACAGCACGGGCTCCCCCGCCCGCGATCCGGCCCAGCCGCCTTCCACGGGCAGCAGCCGGTCCACGCGCTGCGCCCCCGGGCGGGGCACGATCCGGTCAATGGTGAGGAGGTCGCCGGTCACCGGGCCGGCCGCGCGGACGGCGGCCTCCAGAGCGGCGGGCGCGATGCCGTGAGCGGGAGGGAAGGGGGTCGTCCACAGGTCGGCGGCCGTCACGGCGGGCAGGGGGTCGTCCGCCGTCCCGAGGACGAGCCCCGACCAGGCCAGGCGGCCGCCGCCGCGTGCCTCGGCGGCGGACGGCGCGGGGGTCAGGGGAGGGAGCGCGGGGGATTCCGGCCGGTAGAGCAGGCGCATCGAACCGGCGACCGAGCCGTCGGCGGCGCCGATCGTGACGTGGACCGTCCAGCCCTCCTCCGTCGTCTCGCCCACCGCCGACGTGGTGAACCGGCCGCCGTCCAGGACCAGCGCCGACGGGCGCACCCGCACGTCGCGCACCGCGGCCAGGTGCTGCAGCGGCCAGCCGGGCGGCACCACCCAGTCGGCGACCGAGCACGCCTGCTCCACCAGCACCGACACCGGCAGCGCCGGTCGGCCGTCCACCGTGAAGTCGGCCAGGCAGGGATGGGAGCCGGGCCGGTGGACGATGGAACCGCGCAGCGAGCGGAAGGGCCGGAACTCCTCGACGGCGCCGAGGAAGTGCGCCAGGCCGTGCAACCGTGGCAGGTCGGGGTGGCCGGTGAACAGCCAGAAACCGCGCAGCTGCGTGGGCACCAGCGCACCGCCCACCTGGCCGATGAACATGACCTCGCCGGTGCCGCCGGAGCGGAGCTCGTCGATCCAGCGGCGCACGCCCTCGGCGGGGTCGAGGGTGGACACGTACCTGACCGCCGCGTCGTAGTTGGCGATCACGCCCAGGCGCTCCCAGGTCGGCCAGCAGAGCGTCTGCGTCGGCAGCCCGTACGTGTTCCGCGCCCAGAACCCCAGCCGCGGCAGCGCCTCGTTGCCCGCCGCGTAGTCGATCTGGCCGATCATGCCGCCCATGCGCCCGGCCAGCGACCCCACGTTGCAGAAGACCTTGAGCGCCGCCCGCCGCTCCGGCGTGGCGAGCACCGCCTTGGTCAGGGACGCGAACCCCGACACCTTCACCTCGACGGTGCGCACGACCTCCTCGGGGGTCTTCCTGTCGAGCCTGGTCGGCAAGTCGATGCCCGCGTTGTGCACCACCACGGCCGGGGCTGGCAGCCGGGCGAACAGGGCGTCCACCTGTTCCTGCCGGACGCAGTCGCACGCCTCGTAGGCGATGCGCAGGCCGTCCCGCTCGGCGGCGGCCAGGTTGGCGGCGACCTGGCGCAGCTCCGACTCGCGTTTGAGCACCGCCCGCGTCTCCCGCAGGGCGTCGGCGGTGCGGGCGGCGGCGATCCGGGCGCGGCGGTGGGCGGCGTAGCGGTCGTCCG
>NZ_CDRNDK010000319.1:0-7676 GCF_977012225.1 Planomonospora algeriensis
TCCCGTGGTGCGCGCTCGGATGACCGCGCTGGAGCGCTCCGGGGAGACGGTCACCGGCGTACGGCTCGCGCCCGGCGCCGGGTCCGGTGCCGGGCCGGGCCGGGGCGCCGGCCCCGGTGAGGGTCTCGGTGAGGGTCTCGGTGAGGGCGCCGTGCCGGGCGGGGAGGGCGGAGACGCGGCCGGCGGCGCCGGGTGCTCCGCGGCGACCGGGTGGTCCTGGCCACCGGGGCCTGGTCGGGGACCGCGCTGGAGGGGCTGCCGTCCGAGGCGCTCCCGCCGGTCCGGCCGGTCAAGGGGCAGATCATGCGGCTGCGCTCCCCCGAACCGGTGCTCTCGCGGTGCGTGCGCGGGGCCGTGCACGGCGCGCGGGTCTACCTGGTCCCGCGCGGCGACGGGGAGCTGGTCCTCGGCGCCACCCAGGAGGAGCTCGGCTTCGACACCCGCGTGACCGCGGGGGGCCTGTGGGAGCTGCTGCGCGACGCGCGGGAGCTGGTCCCCGGCGTGACCGAGCTGGAGGTGGCCGACGTGACGGCCGGGCTGCGCCCGGGCACGCCGGACAACCTGCCGCTGGTCGGCCCCTCGGCCCTGCCCGGCCTGCTGATGGCCACCGGGCACCACCGGGGCGGCGTCCTGCTCGCCCCGCTCACCGCCGACCTCCTCGTCGGGGAGTCCGGCGACCCCGAAGGACTGGCGGCCCTCTGCTCGCCTCTCCGTTTCCAGGAGCACCGTTTCCAGGAGCAGTCTTGAACGTGACGATCAACGGCACCCCGCACGAGCTGCCCCCGGGGGCCAGCGTGGCGCAGGCCGTACGGAGGCTGACCGACGCCGGGAGCGGCGTGGCCGTGGCGGTGAACGACGAGGTCGTCCCGCGGGGCGCGTGGGACTCCACCGTGCTCGCCGACAGCGACCGCGTCGAGGTGCTCACCGCGGTCCAGGGAGGGTGACGTGGACGGCGGCCGAGGCCGCGGACGCGGCGGAGGAAGGGACGGACTCGGAGGCGTGAACGGCATGGACGGCGTGAACGGCATGGACGGCGTGAACGGCGTGAACGGCGTGAACGGCGTGAACGGCGTGGACGGCGTGGACGGCGTGGACGGCGTGGACGGCATGGACGATGGGCTGGTCATCGGCGGGGAGAAGTTCTCCTCGCGGCTCATCATGGGCACCGGGGGCGCGCCCTCCCTCGAGGTGCTGGACGGCGCGCTCGCCGCGTCGGGCACCGAGCTGACCACGGTCGCGATGCGGCGGGTGGCCCCGTCCGCCCGGGGATCGGTGCTGGACGTGCTGCGCCGGCGCGGCATCAAGGTGCTGCCGAACACCGCGGGCTGCTTCACCGCCGCCGAGGCCGTGCTGACCGCCCGGCTGGCCCGGGAGGCGCTGGAGACCGACTGGGTGAAGCTGGAGGTCATCTCCGACGAGCGCACCCTGCTGCCCGATCCCATCGAGACCTTCGACGCGGCCGAGCGGCTGGTCGCCGACGGGTTCACGGTCCTGCCGTACATCGGTGACGACCCCGCCCTGGCGCGGCGGCTGGAGCAGGCGGGCTGCGCGGCGGTGATGCCGCTGGGCGCGCCCATCGGGTCCGGGCTGGGCATCCGCAACCCGCACAGCATCGAGCTCATCGCCGAGGCCGCGGGCGTGCCGGTGATCCTGGACGCCGGGATCGGTACGGCCAGCGACGCGGCGCTGGCGATGGAGCTGGGCTGCGACGCGGTGCTGCTGGCCACGGCGGTGACCAGGGCGCAGCGGCCGGAGCTGATGGCGCGGGCCATGCGCGCGGCGGTGGACGCGGGCCGGGCGGCCCGGCTGGCCGGACGGATCCCCCGTCGCCGGTACGCAGAGGCATCATCCCCCACGAATCCATAAAGATCCGGATAAAACTGGCGGCTCTGCGCATCGGTTTGGAACAGCCCGACCATGCGGACCGCAAAACGCCCCTAAACTCGGGCGGGTGGACACGACGCCAACCGATCCCCTCGTCGGGAGACTCCTCGACGGGCGTTACCGCGTTGAGTCCCGGATCGCCCGGGGCGGCATGGCGACCGTCTACCTGGCCCTGGACGTCCGGCTCGACCGCACGGTCGCCATCAAGGTGATGCACCGCGGACTCGCCGAGGACCCCTCCTTCGTGCGCCGGTTCATCGGCGAGGCCAAGTCGGTGGCGAGCCTGTCGCACCCCAACGTGGTGCAGGTCTTCGACCAGGGCACCGACGGCGACGTCGTCTACCTGTCGATGGAGTACGTCCCGGGACGCACCCTGCGCGACGTGCTCCGCGACCGGGGCAGGCTGCCCGCCCGCGAGGCCCTGGAGGTCATGATCCCGGTGCTCGCCGCCCTGGGCGCCGCGCACCAGGCCGGGCTGGTCCACCGCGACGTCAAGCCGGAGAACGTCCTGCTCGCCCACGACGGGCGCGTCAAGGTCGTGGACTTCGGCCTGGCCCGCGCGGTCGAGGCGACCAACCAGACCCGCACCGGCGTCATGATCGGCACCATCGGCTACATGTCGCCCGAGCAGGTGACCTCCGGCGCCGCCGACGCGCGCAGCGACGTCTACGCGGCCGGGATCATGCTGTTCGAGCTCCTCACCGGCCGCCAGCCGTACGAGGGCGAGACCCCGATGTCGATCGCCTACCGGCACGTCCACGACACCGTGCCGGTGCCCTCCGCCCTGCTGCCGGGCTCCCCGCCGCTGCTGGACACCCTGGTGGCCCAGGCCACCGCCCGCGACCCCGCGACCCGCCCGGCGGACGCCAAGGCGCTGCTGGTCGCCGCGGTGGACGCGCACCGCATGCTCCCCAGGGAGAGCGGCCCGATCCCCCTCGGCCCCCGTCCCCCCCGCTCCCGGTCCCGTCCGGCCCGCTCTCCCCGGCGTACGGCGTCGCGGCGCACCCCTCCCCGGCCGGCCCCGCGCCGGCCAACCCGACCCTGATCCAGCCCCGCGCCGAGGTGCTGACCGGGCCCGCCGCGGGCGTCGCGCCTCCCGTGGCCGTGCCCCGCCAGGGCCGCAAGCGCGGGAGCTGGGTCCTGCTGACCGTGCTGGCCCTGGTGATGGTCGCCGCGGTCGGCGTGACCGGCTGGCTGTTCTCCCAGGACACCACCGTCGTGGTGCCCAAGCTGATCGAGCAGAACGTCAAGCTCGCCGCGGATCAGGCCCGCCATCAGGGCTTCGCCGTCGAGATCGGCCCGGCCGAGCACGACGAGAAGGTGCCCAAGGACGTCGTGCTGCGCACCGACCCCGTCGCGGGCACCGAGGTGCAGCCCGGCGCGAAGCTGGTCCTCATCGCCTCGGCGGGCCCCAAGCGGGTGAACGTGCCCAACGTGGTCGGCCTGGAGCTCAACGCGGCCCGGGAGAAGATCGCCGCGGCCGGTCTGACCGTCGACGACGTCAAGAAGCTGGCCAGCGAGACCGTCCCGCGCGGCCAGGTGATGAAGACCAGCCCGGCCGTGGGCAACCAGGTCAAGGAGGGCAGCAAGGTCGACCTCTACGTGAGCGCGGGCCTGCTGATGCCCGACGTCATGGGGATGCACCGCGACCAGGCCAGGACCACCCTGGAGAGCGCCGGCTTCGTGCCCGAGTTCGTCGAGCAGACCGATTCCGCCCAGCCGTGCACGGTCATCGCCCAGGACCCCCGGGCGGGCGCCGAGGTCGACCGGGGCGCGGTGGCCCGGATGACCCTGTCGGCCTGCAACAACGGCGAATGGCACTGGCCCTGGGAGAACAACGGCGAGAACGCCAACGACGACAACGTCATCGTCATCCCCAACGTGGTCTACAAGGACGTCCGGGCCGCGCGCGACGAGCTGAGCGCGGCCGGATTCCGGGTGAAGGTGAAGAAGGGGCTGAACCGGGGCCGGGTCCTGGCGCAGCTCCCGCCGGGCGGGCAGCAGGTCCCGCACGGCACGCAGGTCACCCTCTGGCACTGATCCCCGCCCGGGACCGGGGACACCGGCCCCGCCCGGGACCGGGGACACCGGCCCCGCCCGGGACCGGGGACACCGGCCCTGCCCGGACCTGAGCGCGCCCGTCCCGGCCCGGTCCGGGCTTCCGTCCCGGCCCGGTCCGGGCTTCCGTCCCAGCCCCGGTCCGGGCTTCCGGCGCGCCCGTCCTGATACCCTCCCCCGGTGGACCGCATCCAGCTCGCCCCCGGTGTCCAGGCCGCATTCACCGACCGGCACGGCGGGGTGAGCGCCGAGCCGTACGACAGCCGCAACCTCGGCGGGGCCGTCGGGGACGACCCGGGGGCGGTGCTGCGCAACCGGGACAAGACGGCCGCCGACCTCGGAGTGGATCCGGCCCGCGTGGTGTTCATGCGCCAGGTCCACGGAGCCGACGCACGCTACGTCACCGAGCCGTTCGGAGACGATCCCCCGCCGCTGGACGCCGTCCTCACGGATGTTCCCGGGCTGGCGCTGTGCGTGCTGGTGGCCGACTGCGCCCCGGTGCTGGTGGCCGATCCGGTCGCCGGGATCGTGGGGGCGGCGCACTCCGGGCGGCCCGGCACCATGGCCGGGGTGGTGCCCGCGCTGGTTGCGGCGATGGCGGAGCGCGGGGCCGAACCGGCGCGGATGACCGCCCTCATCGGGCCGTCGGCGTGCGGGCTCTGCTACGAGGTCCCGGCCGCGATGCGGGACGAGGTGGCCGCGGCGGTGCCCGAGGCCCGGGCCACCACCCGCCGGGGCACGCCCGCCGTGGACGTGCGGGCGGGCATCGCCGCGCAGCTCGCCGGGGCCGGGGTCGGCGACGTACGGCACGACGCCCGCTGCACGATCGAGTCGCCCGAGCTGTTCTCCCACCGCAGGCGGCGTCCGACCGGCCGGTTCGCCGGCTACGTCTGGCTGGAGGGCTGAGGCCGCCCCCGGACGCTCCGTTGGTGGAGCCGCGCGCGACCAGGGCGAGCACGGTCCGCTCGCGTTCGCTCAGCCCGGCGGGGGCGAATGTGCGCCCGCCCTCCCCGACCGGCCGCGGCCCCAGGGCGGAGACCATCAGATCCAGCGAGGGGACTGCCGGGTTCGCCCGGCAGGGGAATCGCTTCCCTGTTGCAGTTTTTTGCTTGAAACGGGCAGGGCGCCCGCACACGCCGAGCGGGCCCGCCTCCACGGCGGCTCAGCGGCTCAGCACACCGTGCAGCCGGACGCGGGCGAGGCCCCCATCGGGGTAGACGTCGACCCTGACGTGGGTGGCGGCCGCGGCGCCGTCCAGGCGGAAGCGGTGCCGCGTGTCGGGCTGCAGGCGGGTCCTGGGCAGCAGCTCGAACTCCCGCCCGTCCGCCATCCCGGTGAGCGAGACCCAGCCGGGGGCGTTGAACACCAGGTTGGTGGTGTCGATCTCGGCGAGTCTCACGACCCCGGCGCCCGCCAGGCGGATGACCAGCCAGTCGTTGCCCCCGTCACGGCGGCGGCGGGTCTCCCAGCCCTCAGCCTGGGTGCGGGCCGTTCCGGGGGCGATGACGTTGCCGGGCGAA
This sequence comes from Planomonospora algeriensis, assembly GCF_977012225.1. NCBI lineage: Bacteria > Bacillati > Actinomycetota > Actinomycetes > Streptosporangiales > Streptosporangiaceae > Planomonospora > Planomonospora algeriensis. The sequence goes on from NZ_CDRNDK010000319.1 coordinate 5,463, forward strand.
GAATAGAAGTCGTCGGAGCAGCCGGTGACCAGCCCGCCGTTCTCCAGGGCGGCCAGGTCGAGGCCGAGGCCGTCGTAGACCGACAGGTCGGGCCGGACCTCCCCGTGCACGCGCAGGCGGGCGATGCCGCCGTCGGGGAACATGTTCAGCCGGACGTGCGTACGGCGGTGCCCGTCGGCGACCTCGAAGGGATGCTCGGCGTCCCCCGTCAGGGCGCTCCGCGGAACGATCTCCGTCCATTCGGCGGCCCGGAGCTCGGCGACCGTGGGGTACCCCTCCACCGAGGCGGCCTCCACCGACGCGTACGGCGGGTGGTTGCCGGTGAACCACGCGGTGTCGATCACGACGCCGCGGACCACACCGGGCAGGCCCAGCCGGACCAGGGCCCAGTCGTGGCCCGGCTCCCGGCGGCGGCGGGTCTCCCAGCCGTCGTAGACCTGCCCCTTCGCGCCGAAGGTGTGCGGCTGGAAGGCGGGGCGCCCGGGGCGGATCAGGCTCTCCTTCTCGGCGAAGGACTCGTCGCTGGCCGCGACGACCGAGCCTCCGTGGGTGCGCAGGGCCAGGTCGGGCAGCGCGGTGAACGCGTTCACGGGAGAGCCTTTCCGGTACGGTCCGCCGGTCACAGCAGCCTGCCCAGGGGCGCCCGCCCGCGAGCCGGCCGCGCAGCCAGGTGGCGCGGACGACCCCCCGGAGCGTCCTGCCGTGGTACGGCGTGACCGGGTGCCGGTGGTGCAGCGCCGAGGCGTCCACGGTGCGGCTCGCGCCGGGGTCGAAGGCGACCAGGTCGGCGTCGGCCCCCGCGGCGATGGCGCCCTTGCCGTCCAGTCCGGCCAGGGCCACGGGGTTGCGGGCCATCCAGCGGACCACGTCGCCCAGACCGTGGCCGCGCCGGGACGCCTCGGTCCACACCGCCGCGAGCCCCAGCTGGAGGGAGGAGATCCCGCCCCATGCGGCGGCGAAGTCGGGCACCTTCAGCTCGGGGGCGGACGGCGAGTGGTCGGAGACGACGCAGTCCAGCACCCCGTCGGCCAGCCCCCGCCAGAGCGCGTCCCGGTTGGCCTCCGAGCGGATCGGCGGACAGCACTTGAACGCGGTGCCGCCCTCCGGCACCTGTTCGGCGGCCAGGGTGAGGTAGTGCGGGCAGGTCTCGGCGGTGATCCCGATCCCGGCCCGCCGGGCCCGCGCCAGCGGCTCCAGGCAGAGCGCGGACGACACGTGCAGGATGTGCGCCCGCGCTCCGGTCTCCCGGGCCAGCTCGATCACCAGCTCGACCGCGCGGCGCTCGGCCTCGTCCGGCCGGGAGGCGAGGAACTCCGGGTAGGCGGGCCCGGCGGGTTCGGTGAGCAGCTCCGGAGCCTCCGCGTGCACGATCACCAGGCCGCCGAAGGAGGCGGCCTCCGCCAGCGCGGCCCGGAGCCCGGCGGCGTCCAGTGGCGGGAACTCCTCCACCCCCGACGGGGACAGGAAGCACTTGAAACCGCGCACCCCGGCCTCGTGCAGAGGGCGCAGCCGGCCGAGGTTGCCGGGGACCGCCCCGCCCCAGAAACCGACGTCGACCGCGCACCGCCCGGCCGCGGCCCGCCGCTTGGCGGCCAGCGCGGCCGGGTCCACGGTGGGCGGCAGCGCGTTGAGCGGCATGTCCACGATCGTGGTCACCCCGCCCGCGGCGGCGGCCCGGGTGGCGCTGGCGAAGCCCTCCCAGTGCGTGCGGCCGGGCTCGTTGACGTGCACGTGGGTGTCGACGAGCCCGGGCAGCAGCGCGACGTCTCCCAGATCGACCCGCTCGGCCGCCTCCGGGGCGGCGCCGGGGTCGTGCACCCCGGTGATCCCGCCGTCCCGCACGGCCACCGCCGCGGGCCGCTCCCCGTCGGGCAGCACCGCCCGGCGGGAGGTGATGACCAGATCGTGCACGGGCGTCCTCCAGCGGGTCCCGGGGGCGGAGCGGTCGAGCGGACCGCCCGGTCCGGGTGGACCGGGCCGGTTCAGGCGGTTCGGGCGGGGTGGTCGGTTCGGGGTGGGTCGGGGCGGTCAGAGCCAGTCGGCGGCGAGCTTGGCGGTGAGGCGTTCGAGCAGCGGGCCCGCCTCGGCCATGCAGCGCCGCGGATCAGGTTCGACGTCCGTGAGCGCGTAGGCCGCCTGGATGCCGGCCTCGCGCAGCTCGTCGTCGCCGAGGGCGCGGCGGCCGCAGACCGCGACGACCGGGACGCCCGCCAG
>NZ_CDRNDK010000320.1:0-7663 GCF_977012225.1 Planomonospora algeriensis
GCGGTTTCAGGGCCGAACGTGGCATGGATCGGCCCGGAGCTGCGGAACGCAGGCGTGGGAAAATGCCATGGATCCCTACTCATGGTCGTTCACGACAGTGGCGCCGGAGGTGCCGACGGTCACCGAGACGAGCCCTGCCAAGGACGCGACCGATGTGCCGGTCGATGCGGTGGCGAAGGCGACGTTCAGCGAGGCGGTGTCTGAGGCGCAGATCAGCGTCAAGGACGCCCAGGGCGCTGCGGTCGCGGGTGCGTCGGCGATGGACGCCGAGGGCAAGGTGTTGACCTTCACTCCGCAGCAGCCGCTGGTCAAGGGTGTGAAGTACATGGTCGAGGTGACCGGGGCCAAGGACGCCGAAGGCAACACTCTGGCCGCACCGCACGCCTGGTCGTTCACCACGGTGGCACCGGACACCACCGCGCCGACGGTCACCGAGACGAGCCCTGCCAAGGACGCGACCGATGTGCCGGTCGATGCGGTGGCGAAGGCGACGTTCAGCGAGGCGGTGTCTGAGGCGCAGATCAGCGTCAAGGACGCCCAGGGCGCTGCGGTCGCGGGTGCGTCGGCGATGGACGCCGAGGGCAAGGTGTTGACCTTCACTCCGCAGCAGCCGCTGGTCAAGGGTGTGAAGTACATGGTCGAGGTGACCGGGGCCAAGGACGCCGAAGGCAACACTCTGGCCGCACCGCACGCCTGGTCGTTCACCACGGTCAAACCCCCCACCTCGCCGGACTTCAAGGGCCACTGGAAGTTCGATGAGGGCTCCGGCACGATCACGCAGGACGCCTCTGGGCACGGCAACACCGCTACCCTGCAGGGCACGGCTGGCTGGGGAACGGGACGTACCGGCCAGGCCATGGCCTCGACGGGGTACCCGAACTACGCTCAGACCGCCGGGCCGGTGATCCGCACCGACGACAGCTACACCATCGGCGCGTGGATCCGGTTCAAGGACCGCGACAAGTCCTACCAGGTCGCCGTCCAGAACGGCGTCAACCGCGCCCCGTTCTACCTGGGCAGCGACCCCACCAACGGGTTGAGCTTCCTGGTGTACAAGACCGACACCACCGCGTGGAGCGGTGTCGGCGCCTATTCCCGCATCCCGGCCCCACTGAATGAGTGGGTGCACGTGGCGGGGGTGTACAACAAGGCCGCCGGCAGCATCTCGGTCTACGTCAACGGTCAGCACTCCGCCACCACAAACGGGGTACCGGCCCTGTGGCACGCCAACGCGCCCATGACGATCGGCCACCACATCAACGGTGACATCGACGACGTACGCATCTACCAAAAAGCTCTCACCGGTGCTGAGATCAGCGGCATGTACGCGCTGCGCGGCCACTGGAAGTTCGATGAGGGCTCCGGCACGATCGCGCAGGACGCCTCTGGGCACGGCAACACCGCTACCCTGCAGGGCACGGCTGGCTGGGGAACGGGACGTACCGGCCAGGCCATGGCCTCGACGGGGTACCCGAACTACGCTCAGACCGCCGGGCCGGTGATCCGCACCGACGACAGCTACACCATCGGCGCGTGGATCCGGTTCAAGGACCGCGACAAGTCCTACCAGGTCGCCGTCCAGAACGGCGTCAACCGCGCCCCGTTCTACCTGGGCAGCGACCCCACCAACGGGTTGAGCTTCCTGGTGTACAAGACCGACACCACCGCGTGGAGCGGTGTCGGCGCCTATTCCCGCATCCCGGCCCCACTGAATGAGTGGGTGCACGTGGCGGGGGTGTACAACAAGGCCGCCGGCAGCATCTCGGTCTACGTCAACGGTCAGCACTCCGCCACCACAAACGGGGTACCGGCCCTGTGGCACGCCAACGCGCCCATGACGATCGGCCACCACATCAACGGTGACATCGACGACGTACGCATCTACCAAAAAGCCCTGAGCGGCAGCGAGATCAGCACGCTGGCGTCCGGAGCGTCGACGGCGCGACTGGCCCCGCTGGCCAAGTCCGTTCCGGCGGCCGAGTCGCTGGTGTCTACGCTGGCGCAGGCTGCTCCGACCGTCAGTGACCTGCAGGTCACCTCGTCCTCGACAGGAAAGGACAAGAAGGGCATCACATCACCGTCGCTGTCGGCCGCGGTGTACGACCCGCAGGGACGCGCTTCCGATCTCACGGTCGAAGTTGAACACGACCCAGCCGCTTCCTCCCAAGGCAAGGGACTGATCTGGGCGGGAAGCACGAAAGTTCCCGCTGGTGCTCCGGTTGGTTCTATGGCGGTGCCGGACGGGAAATTGGCTAACGACTGGCTGATACGCTGGCGCGCTCGCGCGGTCACCGGAAAATTGTCCTCTGCGTGGTCAGGCTGGCAGCACGTCAAAGTCGGCGCTCCCGCCGCCCATCAGCGGCCCATCAGTACCGATGATGTCGCGAGCCTGTCCGCTTCGACCACGACCTCGGAACCGACTGCAACTGCGTCCAGCATGCAGAAGGAAGCAGGGGCGAGCTCGGCCGCAGCTCAAACTGAGGGCTTCGATTACGAGCACCCCAACCTAGAGACATGCGCGGCCACTCCCGGTGAAACCAATTATGCCGAATATGACGCTCGCATCCAGGAGAGGCCCTACTCCTCTTGCTGGTCCGCTTACCTCTACATCCAGCACTACGAAGAAGACCCCGATACTAGGAAGAAGAAACCGGCGTTTAAGTCGGGTCCGGCTTGGGTGGGTCTGGCAAAGAGCGTGATAGATGCCGCGGTCACGGCTCAGAACGACGACGCTCTCCGATTTCGCGCCACTTGGGTTGCTCACAGCTACCTGGGCGATGCAACCGGTAATGGAGTTGTGAACGGAGGAACAACTGGGCTCAAACCGCACGACATTCAAGTGTTCACTCGCATCGACGAGATTGCCCTAGTCGACAAGAACGGGCGCGTCAAGGTTCCCGGAAATAAGCTGTCGGGCCTCTTCATGGATGTGCTTCTCGACGCCGACACGAAGGATGAAGGCGACTGCGACACCGGTGATCCAGGAGGTATTCGAGACATCGGGGAGTGGGCCGTCAAGTCGGACGAGAAATTCATGATCAAAGCAGAGGGATCTCCCGAGCATAATACGATATGCTCGTTCATCCCTCAGATCAGCCTGGAAGCCAATGGTCCCGGCAACTTTAAGCACATTCCGCTGTACAGTCAGAAGGTACAGGATAAGAACGGAAAGTTCATCGACGTTCTCCGTCACGGCAGTGGCGAGGGCGAGGATAAGCGCTGGGTGCCGAACTTTCGGTGCGACTGGCAGGTTTTCGGCCTCGAAGATCCGGATGCCGCGGATCACAAGTATGCCTGCATCAACACGCGATCCAAGCGCGTGTTCGTCATGTCTAAGACTAGGGATGCTAAATTCGCCCAAGTCATCAAACACATCGAGGATGCTCTGAATGTGAAGGACGGCGCCAACGCTAAGACTTACCCTCCAGTTCGCGATAACGAGACACAGAATCCACCGCTGAGAGAATTCAATGGCAGTGAGAAGGCGAAAAAGATCCCGGGAGACTGGGCAGCCCCAGAAATGAGCGATGCAGGAAAGCCTCTGATTCGAGTTAAAACAAAGGATGAGAAGAAGGCTAATCGTGCGGTCTTCTCCGGGCGCAATTTTAAGTTCGTCGCGGAAGGGGTTAAATACGGCCCGGGATCTAACTACTGCAAATACTACTTCGCCGACAAATATGAGGACGAGGAGTATCGAAAAAAGGTCGATCCCCGATGGGGGGAGCTGCAGTGCGACGAATACCCATTCGCCACCACTGAGCAGGGAGCAGCCAGCCCGGACTGGGACTACTCGCTCCGGGCCCTCGGCAGAGAGCACAACGGACTGCACGGCAGTGCACTGAACAGCTTCTATAGTAAATATCGCGTGGGAGGCGGCAACCCCTTCTGGGTTATGATCGAACCCTGAGTCCATGTTAAGGCCATGGTGAATAGCGCAGCCGCCGTCCACATCGGGCGGCGGCTGCCTGTGTAGCGAAAGGTAATAAAATGCGGGATAAGTCTGACGTTTTTCTGACGGACGGCCAGTGGGATCTACTCATCGAGTATGGATTTACAGCTAGGTTCGCTGGCACATGGGTCGAGGGCGACGATACAGAGGAGATCGCTCGCCGACTACGTGTCGACCCGGCGACCCAACTGGACTGCGACCTGGCTACAGCCATGCGCTGGTATCAGCCATACGAGCCAGAAGAAATCATCTGGATTGGCTCCCATAGTCCAGGTTGGACACACATCACCAGCATCAGTGGTCTCAATGTAATGCCGGGTCCGCTCACTCAGGATGGACGCAAGATGTTCTACCTGGAGTACAACGAAATCGATGAATTTCAAGGCCTCGACTACTGGCGTGACGGCAAAGGCAGAGGCCGATATGGTCCGGACTCCGACGGGATAGGAGAACTCGGCGAACTGTTCGACAGCAACGGTATCGACATCGCCGCCCTGGAGGATGATCTCCAAGATGTCAAAGCCTGTCTTTATCTGATGGGGCAGATCACCGGCCGCTCCATCGATCAAGGCTGGCTTGCGGCGACCCGAACCCTCTACCGAATCCCTGATGGAGCCTGGGCTTGAAGAGCCCGCCTGTACTGACGTATTTCATTTATCCATGGGGGAAATTTTTATGCCCCCATGGATAAATGAGCTTTTTTCAACCTGGCGGCGTTTGGTCGGTGTAGGTAAAAAGGCCGGGTTGAGGCCAGATGGGACTTCCTACTACATTCATAAGTCCTCTAGGAGTGAGTTACCGCGTCGTCGGTAATGGCTGATCAGAGTACGTGCCTGGTGGAGCCGCCGGAAGTCTGACCAGGCCAGGACATGATCGATGGCGCTGGCTGCCGGGATGAGCAGCCAGACCAGGACGCGGCGGATCTCGGCGAGCGAGAGCCGAACGAGCCTCATCCCGCTGACGCCTCCAGGAGCGAGCAGCCTTTCCCCCGCCGACGGTCTCGTCGGCGTCGGCGGGCAGGGCGGCGCGTGTGACGGCCAGGAGCGCCAGCGCGAGCATGGCGATGGTGACGTGCCGGTGCCACGGGGTCCACTTGCGGACCTGGTATTGGGTGAGGCCGAGCAGGTTCTTGCCGTGTTCGTTGTTCTCCTCGGTCTTCCAGCGCATCCTGGCCGTGTCGATCAACTCGGGGACCGGGGTGTCGGCCGGGGCGTGGGCCAGGAAGAACTCCACCTCCATCGGGGCGCTGACGGAACGGAGGCTTCCCACGGTGTGCGCGTACCTGGGCGCGGGCACCTGCCCGGCTACGGCGGCGGACACCGCGGTCCAGTCGTAGACGCGCAGCCCTTTGGTGCCGGCCCCGCATGAGCGGCGCTCCCAAATCCCGGCTCGATCGAGGGCCAGCCGGTCCAGCACAGTTCCGGGAGCGGATTTGGCCTGTTGACGACCTGTCTGGGGTAATCTCGGCGCCATCGGGCGGCCTCCGCACGGCCGGATCTTCCACCAGGACAGGGAGCGAGGAACGTTCCCATGCTCATCCCCGGTTCACCCGCGGCCTCTTCCCGGACTCCCCCCGGCGGGGACGACACCGGTTCGAGGCTTCACGTCCATCGCGTCACCAAGTACGACCCGGCGGACCGCGACGAGCGCGGGTACTACGTCGGCTCCGAGGACGCAGACAGCGACCACGGTCCGGTCGAAGCCGCCTACCTGGCGGCCGTGGCCGCGTTCGCCGGGGAGACCGGTCTCACGCACCTGGCCATCCGCGACCCGTCGGTGACCGGCGCGCTCTGCTTCGGCGTGGAAGCCCCGCTCGACGGTCACGGGCTGGCCGGGCTGTTCCCGCCCGACCTGACCGGCTACCACGACGGCGCGCAGGTGCCGCTGGCCGTCGCCCTGGAACTGGTCCGGGCGATGCTGCGCGGCACCGGGGCCTGGTGCCGCCTGGAGGCCGAGGACCGCTTCTTCGTCCACGTCGGCTACGACCAGTACCTCTACGTCGGCAGCGCGCTGCCGTGCCCGCACGCGGTGGCGCTCACTCACCGGCGGGGGCTGTTCGCCGAGCCGATCGGCTGGTCACCGTACGACCCGCGATTCGATGACGACGAGCCCGCGCCGCGGCGCCCCGCCGATGCGGCGTTCTGGGCCGAGCTGCAGGCCCTGGCCGGCGACCGCGGCGTGGTGGTGCTGCAGGAGGGCCATGTCGGCAACGCCTCCCGCTGGCACCGGATCACCGCCGAGGAGGTCACCGCGGTGCGGGACCGGCTCACTGCCCGCTCCCGGCTGTGGGTCTGGCCCGATCTGTCGGCGAATGTGGCCGCGGTCCTCGCCGGCCTGCCCGAGGAAGGCCTCAGCGAGATCGTCTGGCAGAACGCGCACGGGCACATCACCAGCCTGGCCGTGGACGAGACCGACTACCCGGCGCTGCCCGCGGCGCTGGCCGGAGCCCGCGCCGCGATGGTGCTGTCCGGTTACGTGGACGAGTGCACCCCGCTGATGGCCGCGGTGCTGCCCGACTCCGACGGCGTGCTGCGCGCCCGATGGGCACCCTGACGCCTGCGTCCGCCGCACGGGCGGTGTCGAGCGCGACACCGCCGGTCGTGGAGGGGATCATCACGCGGGTGCAGCGGGCCGGGGAGTACCGCGAGTGCGATGAGGCCGACGGCCGCTCGCCGGTCCGGCGCGGCCCGATCCGTTCTCACCGGACCCGGGCGCTCCGCACCGCCTCCGGCCCGATAGCTAAAGCGTTCGCGTCCACGCGATTGGCTTTCGCGCGGCGCGAAATCATTTCCCTCCTTCGGATATCGTCTCACACAATCGCTGTTATGTGAGACGATCACGAGCGTGACCGAGATCGTCCCCACTGCTGTCCTGCGCCCCTCGACGGCAGCCGCCGTCCCGGTGCCCGCCGACCGGCCCGGCACCGTGGCGGTGCCCGCGCCGCTGGTGCGCACCGTCGGCGACATCCCCGGACTGCGCCCCCGCCGGGAATGGCGCGACGGCGGCGAGGTCCCGGGCGCGGACGTCGACGCCGTCGACGCCCTGGACCCGGCCACGTGGCCGGTGGTCGCGGCCTGGCTGAGCGCGGCCAGGGCCGCCAGCCACCCGGCGCGCCCGCCTGGCCGACACGGCGGCGTTCCTGCGCTGGCTGGCCGCCGAGGCCCCCGGCACCGGCCTGCTGGCGGTGGGCGAGGACCACCTGGTGCACTACCGCGACACCCTCGCCACCGGCACCGCCCGCGCCGGCCTGGCCCGGCCCGGCACCCCGCTCGCCCCGTCTACGATCGCGCGCCGGTTGTCGAACCTGTCCAGCCTGTTCGCCTACGCGGTGCGCCGCCGGGTCCTGGCCGCCAACCCGGCCGAACCGGTCGAGCGGCCCGAGGTCTCCGCGATCGGCACCACCCCGGCCCGCACCCAGGAGGAGGCCGCCGCCCTGCTGGACGGCGCCGAGGCCATCGCCGCGGCGCACCCGGCCGACGCGGCCGCGGTGGCGCTGCTGGGGGTGTGCGCGGTGCGCGTCGGTGAGCTGGTGGCGCTCACCGTCGGCTCCGTCGTGGCCGACGCCGGGCACACCGTGCTCGTGTTCCGCCGCAAGGGCGGCCGCACCGACCGCCTGCCCGTCCCGCCCCGGGTCCGCGCGCTGCTGGAGCCGCTCCTGACCGATCGGGCCCCCGGCGAGCCGCTGCTTACGCGCGAGGACGGGCGGCCGTTCGA
>NZ_CDRNDK010000321.1:0-7569 GCF_977012225.1 Planomonospora algeriensis
GTCCCGGCGGCGGCGGGCCTCCTGGGCGAGCGCCGCCGCCGCCCGCCCGACCAGGTCCGCCACCGAGGCCAGCCGCTCGTCGGTGAGCGTGCCGTCGTCCAGCAGCCACAGGTAGCCGTAGGTCACCCCGTGGTGCCGGAGCGGGACGCAGACCCGGGCCAACACGCCGAGCTCGCGTCGGCGGGGATGCGGACCCGGCCCGGCGCCGTCGCGATGCCGTACCCCTCGAAGTAGGCGCGGACCTCGTCGGAGGCGCGGCGGCGCAGGATGGACTCCTGGCGCACGGTGTCGATGTCGCCGCTCTGCGCGGCGTAGGCCAGCAGCTTCAGTGAGCGGTCCTCCAGGGTGGCGGCGGCGCCGAGGCGGGCGGCGATCTCGTCGACGGTCTCCTGAAGCATTCCGCCATTGTCGTACATCTGTACAAACCCTGCTCCCCTGATCGTGGCAGATGCATATTCGATAGTTCTGACCTGGCGTTTTAGTCTGGAAGACATGCTCGGTTCACTGCTTCTCGCCGGGTCACGGGTGCCGTTCGTACGGCGTGCCGTCTCCGGCGTCCCGCTGACACGCAAGGTCGTCGACCGCTTCGTGGCGGGCGAGACCCCCCAGGACGCGGTCGAGGCCGTCCGCCGCCTGACCGGCGCGGGCCTCACCGTCACCATCGACCATCTGGGCGAGGAGACCCGGGACGCCGGGGCCGCCGCGGACACCGCACGGGCCTACACGACCCTGCTCGGCGCGCTGCGCGAGCTGGACCTCGGCGACCGCGCCGAGGTCTCGGTGAAGCTCTCCGCGGTCGGCCAGGCGCTCGGCGCCGACGGCGACAAGATCACCTTGGAGAACGCCCGCCGGATCTGCGAGGCGGCCCACGCCGCGGGGGCGGACGTCACCCTCGACATGGAGGACCACACCACGGTCGACTCCACGCTCGGCGTGCTGCGCGCGCTGCGCGGCGACTTCCCCCGCACCGGCGTGGCCATCCAGGCCTACCTGTTCCGCAGCGAGGCCGACTGCCGCGACCTGTCGCACGAGGGCTCCCGGGTCCGCCTGGTCAAGGGCGCCTACGCCGAGCCCGCCTCGGTCGCGCACCGCGACAAGGCCGAGGTCGACAAGGCCTACGTCCGGTGCCTGCGCATCCTCATGGCGGGCGGCGGGTATCCCATGGTGGCCACGCACGACGACCGGCTGATCTCGATCACCGAGCTCCTCGCCGACCGCTCCGGCCGCTCCCGGGGGGACTACGAATACCAGATGCTCTACGGCATCCGCACCGACAAGCAGCAGGCCCTCGCCGGCGCCGGGCACACCGTCCGCGTCTACATCCCCTACGGCGACGACTGGTACGGCTACTTCATGCGCCGCCTCGCCGAGCGCCCGGCCAACGTCGCCTTCTTTCTCCGTGCCCTGGGAGGCAAGTAGCAATGGACGCCATCTCCGACGTTCCCGTCCCCGCCAACGAGCCGGTGTACGGCTACGCGCCCGGCAGCCCCGAGCGGGAGGCGCTCACCGGCCGCGTCAAGGAGCTGGCCGGGGCCCAGCTCGACCTGACCATGACGATCGGCGGCGAGCAGCGGATGGCCGACGGCGCCCCCGTCGACGTGGTGCAGCCGCACCACCACGCCTCCGTGCTCGGCCGTACCGCCGACGCCACCGCCGGTGACGTGCGGGCCGCGATCGACGCCGCGCTGGCGGCGGCCCCGGCCTGGCGGGCGCTGCCCTTCGACGAGCGGGCCGCGATCTTCCTGCGCGCCGCCGAACTGCTCGCCGGCCCGTGGCGGCAGACGCTGAACGGCGCCACGATCCTCGGCCAGTCCAAGTCCGTCCAGCAGGCGGAGATCGACGCGGCCTGCGAGCTGATCGACTTCCTCCGGTTCAACGTGGCCTACGCCCGGCGGCTCTACTGCGACCAGCCGGTCTCCTCGCCGGGCGTGTGGAACCGGATGGAGTACCGCCCGCTGGAGGGCTTCGTCCTGGCGATCACCCCGTTCAACTTCACCGCCATCGCCGGCAACCTGCCCGCCTCGGCCGCCCTGATGGGCAACGTCGTGGTCTGGAAGCCCTCCCCCACCCAGCAGTTCGCCGCGCACTTCACGATGCGGCTGCTGGAGGAAGCCGGCCTCCCGCCGGGCGTGATCAACATGGTGACCGGCCACGGCTCGGCGGTCTCGGAGGCCGCGCTGACCCACCCGGAGCTGGCGGGCATCCACTTCACCGGCTCCACCGCGACCTTCCAGCACCTGTGGTCCACGGTCGGCGCGAACATCGCCTCCTACCGGAGCTACCCGCGCCTGGTCGGCGAGACCGGCGGCAAGGACTTCGTGCTGGCCCACCCCTCGGCCGACCCGGCCGTGCTGACCACCGCGCTGGTCCGCGGCGCCTTCGAGTACCAGGGCCAGAAGTGCTCGGCCGCCTCCCGCGCCTACGTGCCGCGCTCGGTCTGGACGGCGATCCGCGACGAGCTCGTCGGCACCGCCGAGTCGCTGACGGTCGGCGACGTGGCCGCCGACCTGTCGACGTTCATGGGCGCGGTCATCGACTCCCGGGCGTTCGCCAAGCACAAGGCCGCGATCGACCGGGCACGCTCACTGGACTCGATCGACGTGCTCACCGGCTCCTACGACGACTCGGTCGGCTACTTCGTCAGGCCGACGATCCTGGTCTCCTCCGACCCGGCCGACGAGATCTTCAGCAAGGAGTACTTCGGGCCGATCCTCGGCGTGCACGTCTACGACGACGCCGACTTCGACACGGTGCTGGACCAGATGGAGAGCGCCTCGCCGTACGCGCTGACCGGCTCGGTGATCGCCCGGGACCGCTACGCGATCGCCTCCGCGTCGGAGAAGCTGCGCTTCGCGGCGGGCAACTTCTACGTCAACGACAAGCCCACCGGCGCCGTCGTCGGCCAGCAGCCCTTCGGCGGCGCCCGCTCCTCCGGCACCAACGACAAGGCCGGGTCGATCTTCAACCTGATCCGCTGGGTGAACGCCCGGACGATCAAGGAGACCTTCGTCGCCCCGACCGACCACCGCTACCCGCACATGGGCTGAGCACCCGCGGCCGGAAGGCCGTCGTCCCCGATCGGGTAGCCTCTCGCCGCGAGGTTGGCCGCCCGGGCCCGCTCCCGGCTCGCGGTGGCGACCTCGCGCTGCCGCGCCCGCCACCCCGCCTGCTCGGGCGGTCCTCGCCGGACAGGGCCGCGCCCATCCGGCCGCCTGCTTCGAGCCGGTCGAGCCGGTCGTGGTCCGCGGCCTCCTCCGTTGCGATCAGTGTCCGGGCCCAGGCCGCCAGCGCCCGTGCCCACAGGCCCCGCGCCAGGGCCACCTCGTCGGAAGACGCCGTGTAGCGGACCCGTTCGTACTGCCCGGAGAGCACCTCGACCTGACGGCGCGCCGCCTGGAGCGTGCCGGGCGGCGGGGAGGGCCTGCCATCCGCGCCGGAGAGCGGACGCTCCCGTCCGTCGCCGGGGCCGCTCCTCGCCTCGTCCAGGGTCTCCTCTCTGGAGACCAGCGTGCGCACCCATTCCATCAGGGCCCAGCACCACGCCTGCCGCGCCTGGTACAGCTCGGCGATGGACACGCCCCCGGAGTCGATCGCCTGCCGGGCGTCGCCGTACCGGCTCATGGCCCAGCGCAGCTCGCGCCCGGCCTCCCGGAAGTCCAGCCGGACCCGTTCGCGCCGGTCGAAGGGATGGTCTGTCCACGGATCACCCACGCCGGGAGGGTACGGCAGGCATTCCCCCAGCGTCCCTCGAAACGGGGAATCTCCCGGCCAGACCCGAAGCGGTTCGGGGCGAACTGTGCCAGAGTTCTGATCATGGAGATTTTCACACATAAGTCGGGGCGAGCCGACGCGCCGGCGGTGGTGCTCCTGCACGGCGCCGGCACCAGCGGCTGGATGTGGACGAAGCAGGCCGCCGCCCTGGCCTCGGACTTCCTCGTCCTCGTCCCCGACCTGCCCGGTCACGGCCGGAGCAACGCCCACCCGTGGGTCTCGCTCGCCGACACCGCCGCCCTCGTCTCCGAGATGATCACCACGCATGCGCCCGAGCGGCGGGCCCACGTGGTCGGGCTCTCGCTGGGCGGGTACGTCGGCCTGCACCTGGCCGCCGCCCACCCCGAGTCCGTGGCGACCCTGACGGTCAGCGGGGTGAACATCCTGCCCTTCCCCAACCGCGGCATGATGAGGGTCATGGGCGTGCTGATGACGCCGCTCATGAAATGGGGCCCGATGCTGCGCGCCAACGCCCGCAGCCTCAACGTCCCCCCCGAGGACTTCGACGGTTACCGGCAGGCCGCGCGGGCCATGACCCGGCAGGCGTTCCGCCGGGTCTCCGAGGAGGCTCTGGACTTCCGGGTCCCGGCCGAGGCGGAGAACTCCCCGTGTCCGGTCCTGGCCGTGGCCGGCGGCAACGAGCACGACCTCATCAAGCGTTCGCTGAGCGGCATCGCCGCCGCGTTCCCCTCGGGTGAGACGCGGCTGGTCCCCGGAGTGGGCCACGGGTGGAACGGCGAGAAGCCCGAGCTGTTCACCGCGATGGTCCGTGCCCGGGTCACCGGAGGTCCGCTGCCTGAGGAACTCCTCGCGGTGTGACGGACGGCGCGGCCGACCGCGAGAGTCCCTCGGGCGCGATCCGATCCGGCGGGCACCGTCGCCACTGCGGCCGATCGCGCCCGAGCACGATCCGATCCACTGCGGCCGGGATCCGGGAGCGGAGCCTCAGGGGGCGGGCGTCTGCGCGGGCCGGGCGGACAGACCGGACCAGGAGGAGGCCGTGCAGCCGGCCAGCAGCGTCACACCGGACAGCACCCCGCTGACGAGGGGCACCCACTCCACGGCCGAGGTGAAGGTCATGGCGAGCCCGATCACGCCGAGCACGGTGAGGACCAGGCCGGGCAGCATGATGGTGCGGTTCTGCCAGACCGGCCCGAGGGCGACGAAGTGCACGCCGACGACGAGGGCGATCCAGGCGACGTTGGTCTCCACCGGGCGATCCAGCGCGCGCAGCACCGCGATGCCGCCGAACAGCATGACGACTTCGATCACGGCAATGACCGCGAAGCCGAGGCCGAACATCTTCCCGCCGGCCTGTCCTCCGGCGACGACCGGTTCGACGCCGGTCGCCCTGGCCCGCCTGACCGCGGCGAACCACAGGAGCACGACGCCGCCCAGGGCGGCGGAGGCGGCGATCCGGAGGACGAGGGCGATCGCCGGATCGAGGGGCGGGTGCGAGTTCACGAACACGAACACCGTTCCGAAAACCGCACCGATCAACAATCCAGTCAGACGTTGCATGACGCGCACCCTACCGAAAATCGATCAAGGAGGGACCTGGCGCGGTCACCTGCCGCCACCCCTGCCCGGTCCGTTCGCCCCGTCGTTCCCGCCCGGTCCCCGGCCCTGCCCCGGCCCGCGGCCCGGTCCGTCACCGTTCCCCGGTCCCTGCTCGCGGCCCGGCCCGTCACCGTTCCCCGGCCCGTCGCCGTTCCCGGGCCCGTCGCCGTCACCGGCGTCCGATACGGGCGGTCTGGGGGCGCAGCCGGCTCCGCAGCCGCCGAAGCGGGCGGAGTCGACCGGGTGGAAGGGCGTGGCCCTGACGCCCTTCAGCGCGGCCATCATGGTGTCCTTCCAGATCGGGCCGGAGATGGAGGCCCCGAAGACCGCGCCGTAGTACTGGCCGCCGATGGTCACGCCGCGGAGCTTGTGCGCCGTCGATCCCCGGGGGTCCCCGAGGCTCACCGCGCCCGCCAGGTCGGGGGTGAACCCGGCGAACCAGGCGGTGGCGTGGTCATCGGTGGTGCCCGTCTTACCCGCGGCGGGCCGGCCGATGCCGCCCACACCGCGCATCGTGCCCTTGGTGAACACCCCGGACAGGACCTCGGCGGTGGCGTCGGCGATCGCGGGGTCCAGCGCCTGGCGGCACTGGGGCCGGTAGTCGGTCGCCTTGCCGTTCCGGTCGGTGATCCGGGTGATCGCCATCGGCCTGCAGTACCTGCCGCGCGCGGCGATGGCGGCGTACGCGCCGGCGACGGTGACCGGGTCCGTCTCGTTGACGCCCAGGGTGAAGGTCTGCACCTCCTGGAGCGGCCGGCCGTCGGCGCGCTTGATCCCCAGCGACCTGGCCGTCTGCACGGTGTCGCACAGGCCCACTCGCTCCTCCAGCACCAGGAAGAAGGTGTTGACCGAGCTCCAGGTGCCCGTCCGCAGCGTCTTGAAGCCGGGCGACCCCTCGTCGTTGGTGATGGTGTGCGTCGGGTCGCCGACGTTGCCGCCCTTGCAGTCCTTGAAGGTCGAGTAGGCGGGTGCGCGGTAACCCGCGCCGGCGGTGAGGCCGTCGTCGAGCTTCATGCCCTCCTTCAGCGCCGCGATCAGCGTGAAGGTCTTGAACGTCGAGCCCGGCTGGAAGCCGATGCCGCCGCCGTGCGCGGCGTCGGCCACGACGTTGTAGGAGATCTCGTTCCTGCGCCGGGAGGCGCCGTAGTCGCGGCTGGCCGCCATGGCCCTGATCATCCCCGTGCCCGGCTGGAGCAGGGCCTGGGAGGCGACCGGCTCGTCCGAGGCGTGCACCCGCGCCCTGATCGCCTTCTCCGCCGCGGCCTGCATCCGGGGCTCCAGCGTGGTCCTGATCGTCAGGCCGCCGCGGTTGAGGAAGCGGGCCCGCGCGCTCTTCGTCCTCCCGAAGCTCGGGTTGCCGAGGATCTCATGGCGCACGTACATGCAGAAGTAGGGGTACGGGCTGGCCTCGCACCCGCCGGGCAGCGGCGTGCCCTTGTACCCCAGCTTCCTGGCCTTGGCCTCCGCGGCCTGCTGCGGGGTGATCCTGCCGAGTTCCGCCATCCGGTCGAGCACGACGTTGCGCCGCTCCAGCAGCCGCCTGCGGTTCTTCCTGCCGCCCTCGGGGTCGGTGGCGTTGGGCAGCTGCACGGCTCCCGCGAGGGTCGCCGCCTGCGCCAGGTCGAGCTCGGCCGCCGGGATCCCGAAGAACCGCTTGGCCGCCGCCTCGACGCCGTTGGCCCCCGCGCCGAAGTAGGCGATGTTCAGGTACTTCTCCAGGATCTGGTCCTTGGAGTACTTCTGCTCGACGGCCAGCGCGTGGCGCAACTCGTTGAGCTTGCGCGCGTAGCTGGCCTCCAGCGCCTTGCTCTTCTCCTCGTCGGTGACGGCCGTGTTGAGCAGCACCTGCTTGACGTACTGCTGGGTGATGCTGGAGCCGCCCTGACTCACCCCGCCCGAGACGAGGTTCTTGGCCAGGGCCCGGGCCGTCCCCTCGATGTCGATCGGACCGTGCTCGTAGAAGCGGTCGTCCTCGATCGCGATGATCGCCGTCCGCATCACCGGGGCCACCTCGGCGAGCGGGACGATCTCGCGGTACTCCTCGTAGAACTGCGCGATCTGGTTGCCCCTGGCGTCCAGGACGGTCGTCTTCTCCGCCAGCGGCGGCTCCGGCAGGTCCACCGGCCTGAGGTTCAGCTCGTCCGAGGCGGTGACCACCAGTGCTCCCGCGCCGCCCACGGCGGGCAGGGCCAGGGCCGCGGCCAGCACCCCCGCGGCCACCGCCGCCTGGGCCAGGCG
>NZ_CDRNDK010000322.1:0-7566 GCF_977012225.1 Planomonospora algeriensis
CGGACGAGCGCCGGCTACGCGCCCTGGCGCAGGCCCTGGCCGAGATCCTGGCCGGACGGCGGCCACCGGCGAGCGTCGCCCGCCACCTGACCCGCCGGGCCCACGCGGAGCTGATCCGCACGGGGAAGATCATCGATGGCACGCGGCCCCCGCTGGCGGGCACGCCGCACGTCTCCCAGCCCCGGGACGGGGTGGTGGAGATGTGCGTGCTCGTACGCTGCGGCGAGCGCGCCCGCGGGCTGGCCCTCAGGCTGGAGCGCCGCGGCGTGCAGTGGCTGTGCACCGACTTCGAGACGACTCCCTGACCCCCGCACCCGGGCGCCCGACCCGGAAAGTCCTGGAAGCCGTACCGGGAGACCCCCGATGAGCCCCCGGAAGGACCTACCGGCCCGGGGAAAGCCCGGAAGGCCGCGCCGCGGACGGCGCGGCCTTCCGGGCCCGAGCATGTGGAGGGTCGGCCTCGGGCGGCGACGTGGACCGGTTCGCGCCCCGCACAGAGCAGACGGAGAGGGCGGTGCTCAACCGGTCTCGTGGTGCCGGAGAGCGGCCGGACGCGCGCGCACCCGGGCCTTGTCACCGTGCGGGCCGAAGATGTGCAGGATCTCGACCGGGCGGTCGCCGCTCGGGCCGAACCAGTGCGGCTCGGCCGTGTCGAACTCGGCCACCTCACCCGGACGGAGCGTGAGCTCCCGCTCCCCCAGCACGAGCGACAACTCCCCCGCGAGGACGAAAAGCCACTCATAACCGGCGTGGGTGACGAGCTTGCGGGGCTTGGGGGCGATCACCTGCTTGAAGACCTGGAGGCGGCCCGGATACTGCGTCAGCGGCACCAGGACGCTCCCGTTGCGGTGCCGCCGCGGGGTCAGGTGGACCCGCGGGTCGCCGGTCGCGGGGGCGGCGATGAGCCGGTCGAGCGCGACGCGGTGCGCCCGCGCGATCGGGATGAGGAGCTCCAGGGTCGGACGTCTCCTGCCGGACTCGACCCGCGACAGGCCGCTGACCGAGATGCCGGTCGCCGCCGACAGCGCCTCGAGGGTCATGCCGCGGTCACGGCGCAGCGCGCGCAGGCGCGGGCCGATGGCGGCGAGCGTCTGCTCCAGTTCGGCGTCCATGCCCGCCAGTCTGACCCGGCCGGTCGATTCCTTGCAATTTCCGCAAAATTCCTACCCGATCCGTTCCCGGCGGACCGACATTGTCGTCCGGGCCCATGAGGTCCCGATGCCGCGAGCGCCCGCGAGGCGCCTGGGAGGAGTGATCATGAAAACGGAAACCGGCGCACCCAGGCGCTGGACGGTGCTGGCGGTCTGCTGCCTGAGCCTGTTCCTGGTCGGACTGGACACGACGGCCGTGAACGTCGGCCTGCCGTCGATAGGCGACGGCCTGCAAGTGGGGACCGCGGGCTGGAATGGGCGGTCGACGCGTACACGCTGGTGCTGGCCAGCCTGCTGATCTCCTCCGGTGCGCTGGCCGACCGCATCGGACGGCGGCGCGTGTTCCGGCTGGGGCTGGCCGTGTTCGGTGCCGCGTCCGCGGCGTGCGCGCTCGCACCGGCCATCGGTGCGCTGGTCGCGGCCCGCGCGGTGCAGGGGGTCGGCGGGTCGATGCTCAGCCCGGTGGCGCTGGCGATCGTCGTCAACGTGATGACCGAGCCGAAGGAGCGGGCTCGCGCGATCGGCGTGTGGGCGGCCGTCTTCGGCGCCAGCATGGCCGCCGGACCCATCGTGGGCGGCGCGCTGGTCTCGGAGTTCGGCTGGCGGTCGGTCTTCTGGATCAACGTGCCGATCGTCGCCGTGGCCCTGGCGCTGACGACGGTCTTCGTGCCGGAGTCCCGCGCGGAGCGGCCGCGCGGGTTCGACGGCCCCGGGCAGCTGCTGCTGATCGTCATGGTCGGGGGATCGGTCGCCGTGCTGATCGAGGGGCCGCACATCGGGTGGGACTCGCCCGCGGCGATCGCCGGCTGCGTCACCACCGCCGTCGCCGCCGCCGCCTTCATCCGGATCGGGTCGCGACGCGCCGAGCCGCTCGTGGATCCCCGGCTGTTCCGCCGGCCGCCGTTCGCCTCCGCCGTCGTCGGCGCGGTCGCCGTCTTCGTCGCTCTCAGCGCGACCCTGCTGCTCACCACCCTCTACCTCCAGGACGCGAGAGGCATGACCCCGTTGGCCGCCGGAACCGTCACGCTCCCGATGGCCATCGCGGCGACCGTGTGCGCGCCACTCTCCGGGATGATCGTCGGACGTTTCGGCGCGCGCCCGCCGCTGCTGCTCGCGGGGGGCTTCATCACGGCCGGCGGTCTCTGCCTCGTCGGCACCGGCGACCATGCCGACGCCCTGTCGCTCTCCCTCTCCTGCCTCCTCGTCGGAGTCGGGTTCGGGTTCGCCAACGCACCGATCACCGACACCGCGGTCAGCGGTCTGCCCCCCGCCCGCGCCGGCGTCGCCGGCGGTATCACCTCCACCGCCCGCCAGCTCGGCTCGGCCCTCGGCATCGCCGTCGCCGGCGGCGTCATCGCCGACGCCCCGCCCGCTCTCCTCGCTCAGGCCTCACGTCCCGGCTGGCTTCTCGTCGCAGGCTGCGGGCTGATCGTACTCGTCGTGGCCCTGGCGGCCCCGGCCGCCGGCGTACGCCGGAGACCGCAGACGGACGCCCGACCGGACGGAGACACGGAGACGGCGCGCGCGTTCCCGGGCGGAGACACGGAGACGGCGCACGCGTTCCCGGGCGGAGACACGGAGACGGCGAAGATACGCGCGGGCGCCGAACCCGGGAGACGCTGATGGAGAACACGGGCGGCGGCGGACCGAAGTCCGCCGCCGCCGTCGGCCGTTCTCCTACCGCCCGGACGCCGGGCTCACCGGATGTCCCGTGGCTCCGGGATCAGGCTCCGGCGTTCTTGGGGTCGCCGTGGCAGCGCTTGTACTTCTTGCCGGAGCCGCAGGGGCAGGGGGCGTTGCGCTCGACGTCGCCGTAGGCGTCCCGCTCCTCCTTCGTGCTGACCCTCGTGTGCTCCACCTCGCCGGTCTCTCCCGGCGCGGTGTACTGCAGCTCGCTGGGCCGCTGCGGACCGCGCAGGCCCCGGGCGATGATGGAGCGGGCCTCCGCCACCGCCTCGTCCTCGTCGGCCGCCGCCTCTTCGACGATCGGGCTGGTCTGCACCTCGACCTCGAGGTTGAACAGGTAGCCGACCGACTCCTCCTTGATGCCCTCGAGCATCTGGGAGAACATCTCGAAGCCCTCGCGCTGGTACTCGATCAGCGGGTCGCGCTGAGCCATCGCGCGTAGGCCGATGCCCTCCTGGAGGTAGTCCATCTCGTAGAGGTGCTCGCGCCACTTGCGGTCCAGGACCGACAGGATGACCCGGCGCTCCAGCTCGCGCATGGCCTCCGGCCCGAGCTCCTCCTCACGGCGGTCGTAGGCGGCCAGAGCGTCGGCCTTGACCTTCTCGGCGAGGAACGCGGCGGACAGCTCCTCGCGGCTGCCCGCCTCCTCGACGAGGCCGTCGACGGTGAGGGTGATCGGGTAGAGCTGGCCCAGGGCCTTCCACAGCTTGTCGAGGTCCCACTCCTCGGCGAAGCCCTCGGCCGTGGCGCCGGCGATGTAGTCGTCGATGACGTCGCCCACGAAGCCGCGGATCTGCTCGTGCAGGTCAGCGCCCTCCAGCACGCGGCGGCGCTCGGCGTAGATCACCTTGCGCTGCCGGTTCATGACCTCGTCGTACTTCAGAACGTTCTTGCGGATCTCGAAGTTCTGCTGCTCGACCTGGTGCTGGGCGGAGGCGATGGCCTTGGAGACGATGCCCGACTCGATGGGGACGTCGTCCGGGATGTTCAGCCGCGTCATGATCATCTCGACCCGGGCCGAGTTGAACAGGCGCATCAGGTCGTCCTCGAGCGAGAGGTAGAACCGCGACTCGCCCGGGTCGCCCTGACGGCCGGAACGGCCGCGGAGCTGGTTGTCGATGCGGCGCGACTCGTGCCGCTCGGTGCCCAGGACGTACAGGCCGCCGAGCTCGGTGACCTCCTCGTGCTCGGCCTTGACGGCGTCCTTGGCCCTCTCCAGCGCCTCGGCCCAGGCCTTGTCGTACTCCTCCGGGGTCTCGACCGGGTCCAGGCCGCGGCTGCGCAGCTCCGCGTCGGCACGGAACTCGGTGCTGCCGCCCAGCTTGATGTCGGTTCCGCGACCGGCCATGTTGGTGGCGACGGTGACGGCGTGCTTGCGGCCCGCCTCGGCGATGATCGAGGCCTCACGCGCGTGGTTCTTGGCGTTGAGCACCTCGTGCTTGACGCCCCTGCGCTTGAGCTCCCTGGACAGCCGCTCGGACTTCTCCACGCTCGTGGTGCCGACCAGGACCGGCTGGCCCTTCTCGTAGCGCTCGGCGATGTCCTCGACGCAGGCCAGGAACTTGGCGTCCTCGGTCTTGTAGACCACGTCCGGCTGGTCCTTGCGGATCATCGGGCGGTTGGTCGGGATCGGGACGACGCCGAGCTTGTAGGTCTGGTGGAACTCGTTGGCCTCGGTGGCCGCGGTCCCGGTCATGCCGGCGAGCGTGGTGTAGAGGCGGAAGTAGTTCTGCAGCGTGATCGTGGCGAGAGTCTGGTTCTCGTCCTTGATCTTGACGCCTTCCTTCGCCTCGATGGCCTGGTGCATGCCCTCGTTGTAGCGGCGGCCGTGCAGGACTCGACCGGTGAACTCGTCGACGATCAGGACCTCGCCGTCGACGACGATGTAGTCCTTGTCCTTCTTGTAGAGCTCCTTGGCCTTCAGCGCGTTGTTGAGGAAGCCGACCAGGTGGGTGTGCTCGGGCTTGTAGAGGTTGTCGATGCCGAGCCAGTCCTCGACCTTCTCCACGCCCGACTCGAAGATGCCGACCGTGCGCTTCTTCTCGTCGACGGCGTAGTCGCCGGTGTTCTCCTCGCCGTCCTTGCCCTCGGTACCCCTGCGGAGCCGGGGGACGATCTTGGCGAACTCGCCGTACCACTTGCCGGACTGCTCGCCCGGACCGGAGATGATCAGCGGGGTCCGGGCCTCGTCGATGAGGATCGAGTCGACCTCGTCGACGACCGCGAAGTTGTGGCCGCGCTGGACGCACTCCTCCAGCGACCAGGCCATGTTGTCGCGCAGGTAGTCGAAGCCGAACTCGTTGTTCGTGCCGTAGGTGATGTCCGCGTTGTACTGCTTGCGGCGCTCGTCCGGCGGCATGTTGGCCAGGATCACGCCGACCTCGAGGCCGAGGAAGCGGTGGACGCGCCCCATCTCCTCCGCGTCGCGCTTGGCCAGGTAGTCGTTGGTCGTGATGACGTGCACGCCCTTGTCGGACAGCGCGTTGAGGTAGGTCGGGAGCGTACAGGTCAGGGTCTTGCCCTCACCGGTGCGCATCTCGGAGATGTTGCCCATGTGCAGGTTGGCCCCGCCCATGATCTGCACGTCGAAGTGGCGCATGCCCAGCACGCGGCGGGCCGCCTCGCGAACGGTGGCGAAGGCTTCGGGAAGCAGATCGTCGAGGGACTCGCCGTCGGCGTGGCGCTGCTTGTACTCCTCGGTGAGGGCGCGCAGCTCGGCGTCGGTGAGGCTCGTGAAATCATCCTCGATGGAATTGACCTGGTCGGCGATCCGCTTGAGCTTACGCAGAAGCTTGCCTTCGCCTGCGCGAAGAATCTTGTCGAGAAAGGCTGGCACTTTAGGTAAAGCTCCTCGCAGGTCTTCCGCGGCCGGAAAGGCCCGGATGAGGACGAGACATGGTTCTCCGCTGCCATCGTAGGCGGTTCCACCACCAGACACATCCACCATGAATGACGCGCCCCGCGTCCACGGTGTTCCCGGGCGGTTCCCGGGTCCCCTTCGCGGGAGTACGGCCCAGCGTGGAGGGGTAGGCCGACTGCTGTCGCACATCGCACGAAAAAGACGGCGGACGCGCCACCATGCACGAGGAGACGTGGAACATGGCCGAGACCGCACCCGGCTCAGCACCCGAGGCAGGCCACGGGAGCGGCCACGGCCCTGACGACCACGGCGGAGGAGACGAGGGCTCCGGCGGCCACGGAGGCCGCAGTGACCACGACGGCGGGCACGGGGGCTCCGGCGGCCACGGGGGCAGGGCCTCCTCCTGGCTGGCCGTGACGGTGAGCGTGCTGGGCTTCGCCATCGGAGGCGTCGGGCTGACCGCCGGCCCCGACTGGTTCGTCTTCTGGCTGGGCGCGGCGGTGTGCGCGCTGGGCGGTGTCCTGCTGCTGGCCTTCGGCGCCTTCGGCGACGTCGTCGTCGACGCCCCCCGCACCCGGGCGGGGCGGCAGGAGGGCATCCTGGGCTGATCGGAACACCGGCATAATGTTTTCGTCGGTGTGAACCGCTAGCCTCGCCTCATGTTGATGCGCTGTTCCCGCCTGGATCCCCCCGGGGGGCGGCCGTGACGGTCACGCTCCCCGCCGACGAGGCCCGCCGGATCTTCCTGCGCGCCCAGGGCCTCCTGGGCGCCGACGCCCGCCGCGGCGGCGTGTCCGGCGTCCTGCGGCGCCTGGGCGCCGTCCAGCTCGACACGATCTCCGTGCTGGCCCGCTCCCACGAGCTCGTCGCCTACGCGCGCCTCGGCGCGGCCGGCAGGCAGCGGGTCGAGCAGGCCTACTGGGACGTCCCGCCCCGCGCCTTCGAATACTGGTGCCACGCCGCCTGCGTCCTGCCCCTCGACGACTGGCCCCTCTACGCCTTCCGCCGGCGCGCGTTCCGCGAGCGGAAGTACCGCTGGCACGAGGTCCCGCCGGTCGTGGACAAGGTGCGGGAGCAGGTCCGCGAGAGCGGCCCCGTCACGACCACCGACCTCGGCGGCGCCAAGAACGGCGGCCCCTGGTGGGACTGGTCCGACACCAAGATCGCCATCGAGTGGCTGCTGGACACCGGGGAGGTCGTCTGCACCCGGCGTGTCGGCTGGCGCCGCGTCTACGACCTCGCCGAGCGGGCGCTGCCCGCCGCGCTGCTGGCCGAGGACCTCACCGACGCCGAGTGCGTCGCCCGCCTCGCCCGCACGGCCGGCCGCGCCCTCGGCGTCGCCACCCGGGCCGACCTCGTCGACTTCCTGCGCCTGACGGGCCCGCACTCCGCGCTGCTGGACGCGGCGCTGGCGGACGGCTCCGCGGGGCTCGCCGAGGTGCGGGTCGAGGGCTGGACCGGGCGTTCGGCGGTCGCCTGGGCCGACCCGGCGGCGCTGGCGGCTCCCGCCCGGGGGCGGCACCGCACCGCCCTGCTCTCGCCGTTCGACTCGCTGGTCTGGGACCGCGCCCGCACCGCCCGCGTGTTCGGCTTCAACCACCGGCTGGAGGCGTACGTCCCCAAGGACAAGCGCGTCCACGGTTACTTCGCGATGCCCGTGCTGAGCGGGGGGCGGCTGATCGGCCGGGTCGACCCGGCGCGTGAGGGCTCCACCCTGGTCGCTCGCCAGGTCGGCGTCGAACCGGGGATCGACCCGCGCAGGGCGGTCGAGCCGCTGGCCGAGGCCCTGCGCGAGGCCGCGGACTGGGTCGGCTGCGACGCCGTCCGCGTCGAACGCGCCGAACCCGCCCTGCGCCAGGCCCTCGCCGC
>NZ_CDRNDK010000323.1:0-7535 GCF_977012225.1 Planomonospora algeriensis
TCCCGTGGAGGCGGTGCTGGTCACCGCGGCGGCGGCGGGCGCCTGGCTGCTCGGCGCCTCCCAGCGCCGCATCCACGCCGACGCGGCGCGCCTGCGGGAACTGGCCACCCGGCTCCGTGCCGAGCAGGAGGTCAGCGCCCGGCGCGCGGTCATGGCCGAGCGTGCCCGTATCGCCCGCGACCTGCACGACCTGGTCGCCCACCACGTCAGCGCGATAGCCATGCAGGCGCGCGCACCGCCGAGGCGCTGGCCGACGATCCCCTGCGGGCGGGCCCGGGGATGGCCGGGATCGGCGCGGCCGCCGACACCGCGCTCACCGAGATGCGGCGCCTGCTGGGGCTGCTCACCGACGACCGGGACGGGCCCGGTCCCGGACCGGAGCCGTCGCTGCGCCACCTGGACCGCCTCGCCGCCGCCGCCCGCGCCGCCGGGTGCCGGGTCGAGGTCGACACGCGTGACGCGGGCGGCGCGGGCTCCGAGGACGGCGGGGATCCGGTGGCCGGGGTTCCGCTCGCGGTGCAGGTGTCCGCCTACCGCATCGCGCAGGAGGCGCTCACCAACGTCCTGCGGCACGCGGGCGCCACCGAGGTGCGCATCGCGTTGCGGCGGGAGGAGGGACGGCTGACCGCCGTCGTCGGCAACGGCCCGCCCGCACCCGCCCACACCCCGGTGCCCGGCTCCGGGCTCGGCCTGGTCGGCATGCGCGAACGGGTCGCGCTGTTCGACGGCGCCCTGCGGGCCGGTCCCCTCGGCGGCGGGTGGCAGGTGGAGACCGTCTTCCGGTTTCCGGAACCGGCCGTCCCCGCTTCGAGGGCGGATCCCGTACCCCGGGACGATACGGCCGCGGCCTCGGAGGCGGGTCCCGTATCCCGGGACGGCGCGGCCGCGGTCTCCGAGGCGGGTCCCGTACCTCGGGACGGCGTGATCGCAGGGGGTGCGGGATGAGGCCCGTGCGCGTACTCGTCGCCGACGATCAGGAACTGGTCAGGTCCGCCCTGCGCCTGGTGATCGAGCGGCGCGCCGATCTGGCGGTCGCCGGGGAGGCCGCCGACGGGGAGGAGGCGGTGGCGGCGGCCTTCGAGCTCCGGCCCGACGTGGTGCTGATGGACGTGCGTATGCCCGGCCTGACGGGCGTCGAGGCGACCGGCCGCATCCTCGCCGACTGGCCGCACGGGGACCCGCGTCCCCGGGTGCTGATGCTGACCACGTTCGACCTGGACGAGTACGTCCACGCCTCACTGCGTGCGGGCGCCGCGGGCTTCGTCCTGAAGGACACCTCCCCCGACCGGCTCGCCGAGGCCATCCGCGTGGTCGCCGCGGGCGAGTCCGCGCTCGCGCCCACCGTCACCCGGCGGCTCATCGGAACCTTCGCGGCGTTGCCCCCCGCGCTGCTCGCCGGGCCGCCGGAGGCGGAGAAGGCGGGGCGCGGGCGGATCGGCGGGCTCACCGCCCGGGAGCTGGAGGTCCTGGTCCTGGTCGCCCGGGGCCTGTCCAACACGCGGATCGCCAGGACCCTCGGGCTGTCGGAGGCGGGGGTGAAGAGCCGGGTGAACCGCATCCTCACCCGGCTGGGGCTGGAGAACCGCGTCCAGGCGGCGATCCTCGCCCATGAGGAGGGCCTGGCGGGCCCCTCCGGGTTCCCGCCGCGGTCCTTGCGATGACGGGCCCGTACGGCCGGCGGGAGCGGCGTGTGACGAGGGTCATAGGAGGCGATGGGAATGCGGGAGGGAGGACGGGCGTTGGCGCAGGCGTGAACGTGGCACGCGACATCGACATGACCCCGCAGGGCCGGGTCGTGTGTCGTGCCGGGCGCACGCGCGGGGCCTTCCGGATGTGCGCCATGGGCGGCCTGCCCTCCATGCGCTGAGCTCCCGCCGCTCCGCCCGCCGAAGCCCCGAGCCCGTTCCTCCGAAGAAGGTCCCGCCTCCCATGATCTGTCCCGCGGACACCCTCGTCCTGCGCCGCCTGAGCCACCTGCCCTTCCCTCCCGGCACGCGCTAGCCGCACCCCGCCGAAGTCTTCATCTCTGCTGATCCGTTCCATGCTGGGGGAACCGCTGTGATCGATGTGTCGGGCCTGCGCAAGGTCTATCGAGATAGGGGGCGCGAGGTCGTCGCCCTGGGAGGGGTCGACCTCCGTGTCCGCGAAGGGGAGATCTTCGGCGTGCTCGGGCAGAGCGGTGCCGGCAAGAGCACCCTGCTGCGCTGTGTGAACCTGCTGGAGCGGCCCACCGAGGGCACGGTCTCCGTGGCGGGCCAGGAGCTGACCGCACTGCGGGAGGGCGAGCTGCGCCGGGCCCGCCAGCGGATCGGAATGATCCACCAGCACTTCGCGCTGCTGTCCTCCCGGACGGTCGCCGGGAACGTGGCCTTCCCCCTCGAGGTGATGGGCGTGGGGCGGGCCGAGCGGGCCCGGCGGGTCGCCGAGCTGCTGGAACTGGTCGGCCTGGCGGACAAGGCCGCAGCGCACCCGGCGCAGCTGTCCGGCGGGCAGAAGCAGCGTGTCGGAATCGCCCGGGCGCTGGCCGGCAACCCCTCGGTGCTGCTCTCGGACGAGGCCACCTCGGCCCTCGACCCGGCGACCACGCAGTCGATCCTGGCCCTGCTGCGGAACCTCAATCGCGAGCTGGGGCTCACCATCCTGCTGATCACCCACGAGATGCACGTCGTCAAGGGCATCTGCGACTCGGTGGCGGTCATGCGCGACGGCCTGATCGAGGAGTCCGGGGCCATCCCCGAGCTCATCGCGCGGCCGGGCTCCCGCCTCACCGCGGAGCTGTTCCCGCTGCCCCGGCCCGAGGCGGGGAACGTCACGATCACCTTCACCGGGCAGGCCGACGAACCGGTGGTCTCGGAGATCGTGCGCAAGTTCGACGTCGACGTGAACATCCTCGGCGGGGCGCTGGAGGAGGTGGCGGGCATCTCGGCCGGCCGCCTGCGGGTGCGCCTGACCGGAGGCGAGCGTGAGGCCGCCCTCGGTTATCTGCGCGAGCGCGGCCTGCTGGTGGAGGTGGCCGAGTGAACGCGTGGAGCGAGCGGGCCGGTGAGCGCGGCGCACCGGTCACGGGACTGACGAAGGAGCTCTCATGACCTGGGACGAGATGAGCCCCCTGCTGCTGGAGGCCACCGGGCAGACCGCCCAGATGGTCGTCTGGTCCACGCTGTTCACCGTACTGTTCGGGCTGCCGCTCGGTATCGCGCTGGTCGTCACCGACCGGGGCGGGCTGCTGCCCTCCCCGGTGCTGAACCGGGTGCTCGGCCTGGTGGTCAACCTCGGCCGGTCGCTGCCCTTCATCGTCCTGATGATCGCGGTGATCCCGCTGACCCGCCTCATCGTGGGCACCACCATCGGCACGTTCGCCGCGGTCGTCCCGCTGACCCTGGGCGCGGCGCCGTTCTTCGCCAGGCTGGTGGAGACCGCGCTGCGCGAGGTCGGCCGGGACACCGTGCAGGCGGCCCAGGCCATGGGCGCCGGGCGCGGGACGATCATCGGCAAGGTCCTGCTCCCCGAGGCCATGCCCGGCCTGGTGGCGGGGCTGACCGTGACCGTG
Organism: Planomonospora algeriensis; assembly: GCF_977012225.1. Taxonomy (NCBI): domain Bacteria; kingdom Bacillati; phylum Actinomycetota; class Actinomycetes; order Streptosporangiales; family Streptosporangiaceae; genus Planomonospora; species Planomonospora algeriensis. Next base: position 3,551 of record NZ_CDRNDK010000323.1, read on the forward strand.
GTGGCGCTGATCTCCTACTCGGCCATGGCCGGGGCGATCGGCGGCGGCGGCCTCGGCGACCTGGCCATCCGGTACGGCTACCAGCGCTTCGAGACCACGCTCATGGTGGTCACGGTCGTGGTGCTGGTCGTCATCGTCCAGCTGGTGCAGACCCTGGGCGACACCATCGCCCGGCGCCTCGCCCGCCGCTGACCCTCACCGCCTGACCCTCACCGCCTGGCCCCCTCCGCCTGAACTCCACCGACTGAACTCCACCGCACCCGGGGTGGTCCACCACGAGGGATATCCTGGGTTTTCCTATCTACAAATAGGGTTTTACTCACAGAAGGAGCGCACAGTGCGCAGATTGTTCGCCATCGCGTCCGCCGCGACCGCCCTCGTCCTCACCTTGGGCGCCTGCGGCTCCACGGAGTCGGGCACCGCCGGGGACGCCGCGGCCTCCGCGCCCGCCGCGGGCGAGGTGCTCAAGGTCGGCGTCAGCCCGGTCCCGCACGGGCAGATCCTGAAGTTCGTCAAGGACGAGCTGGCCGCAAAGGAGGGCCTGAACCTGGAGATCGTTGAGTTCACCGACTACGTGCAGCCGAACGTGCAGCTCGAGGACGGCGAGCTCGGCGCCAACTTCTTCCAGCACCGGCCGTACCTCGACGACTTCAACGCCTCCAAGGGCACCAAGCTGACCTACGTCCAGGACGTGCACCTGGAGCCGCTGGGGCTGTACTCCAAGAAGATCAAGGCCGTGACCGAGCTCGCCGACGGCGCGACCGTCGCGGTGCCCAACGACGCCACCAACCTGGGCCGCTCCCTGAAGCTGCTGGCCGACAACGGCGTGGTCACCCTGAAGGAGGGCGTCGGCACCGCCGCCACCGAGCGCGACGTCACCGGCAACCCGAAGAACCTGAAGTTCCAGCCGCTGGAGGCCGCGCAGCTGCCCCGCTCGCTGGAGGACGTGGACGCCGCCGTCATCAACGGCAACTACGCGCTCGAGGCCGACCTCAAGCCCGCCTCCGACGCGCTGGTGCTGGAGAAGGCCGAGGGCAACCCCTACGCCAACGGCCTGGTCGTGAAGGCCGGCCAGGAGCAGGACCCGCGCGTGGCCAAGCTCGCCAAGCTGCTCTCCGGGGCCGAGGTGAAGCAGTTCATCGAGCGGACCTACAACGGCTCCGTCATTTCCGTGAACGCGGGCTGAGAACCGGCGGGGCCGGACCGGTGATCCTTTCGGCGGTGATTCCCCGGAAGATCGGGAAAAAGCGCTTATCGGATTTCCGGTCCGACCTCGCCGTTTAAGCGGCCTGTAAGCGGGCGGCAGTGCCCTGTAAGTGGACGGCAATCGGGCGGACGTACAACGGGAGCGTCAGAAAATCCTCATTCCCGAGAGGTTCCCTCAGATGCGATTCGCCACCCGTATCCTCGTCGGCGCCGGCGCGGCCACCCTCCTGGCCATGGGCGCCCCCGTCGCGGCCAACGCCGCCACCCCCATCGAGAACGCCGCCACCGGCCCCGGCGGGCTCTCCGCCTCGCCGTACTTCTCCGACCACTGGGGCCCCTACGCCTCGGCCAACCACAAGGCCGTGGCCCAGGGCAAGGTCCAGGTCACCAAGGAGTCGAAGAAGCAGGGCTACTGGAAGAAGTACCCCAAGGTCGTCAAGAAGTGCTGGTGGAAGAACGGCCACAAGAAGTGCGCCTGGGTCAAGACCTGGCAGAAGAAGTGGGTCTGGAAGTGGGTCCACGAGTACGACTACACCGTTCACGGGAAGCTCACCAACCACAAGTGGTGGGGAAACCCGAAGTACCGCTGCTCGTGGGCGACCTTCAAGATCGAGCACTTCAACGGCGCGACCTCCTTCAAGAGCTTCAAGAACTGCGGCAAGCCCGCGAAGTTCTACTCCTTCAGCGGTGAGGGAGCGCAGGAGATCTCCGTCAAGGTGAGCCGCGGCAACCACTTCGGCCCCAAGGGCTACTACGGCGGCTGGGAGAACGTCTACAGCCACGCCTGATCCGGCGGCCGGACCCGTCCGGCGGCACCGCACGGCACCCGCTCACACGGGGCCGCGACCTCTCCGGGAGGTCGCGGCCCCGTCCGGCGTTCCGGGGTAAGCGGGCACTTCCCGCGGATCATCGAACCGAGTAGCGTTCGGTTATGCATCCGGGAGCCATCGCAGCCGTTTCGCCCGACAAGCCCGCTGTGATCATGGCGGGCTCCGGACGGGTCGTCACCTATCGAGAGCTGGACGAGGAGTCCAACCGCCTGGCCCAGCTGTTCCGCGCCTCGGGCCTGCGCCCGGGCGACCACGTCGCCTTCATGCTGGAGAACCACCCGCTCTTCCTGGCGGTGGCCTGGGCGGCGCACCGGTCGGGCCTCTACTACACCGCGATCAGCTCCCGGCTGACGGCCGGAGAGCTCGCCTACATCGTGGACAACTGCGAGGCCAGGGTCTTCATCTCCTCCGCCGCCCTCGCCGACGTCGCCGTCTCGATCACCGAGGCCACCCCCCGGGTCGAGACCCGCCTCATGCTGGACGGCACCGCTCCCGGGTTCGCCTCCTACGAGGAGGCGGTCGCGGCCCACCCGCCGACGCCGGTCGAGGACGAGTGCCAGGGTGCGGACATGCTCTACTCCTCCGGGACCACCGGCCGGCCCAAGGGCGTCAAGCCGGCCCTGCCCGCGACCTCCCTCGACGAGCCCGGCCCGCTGCTCCAGCTGATCCAGTTCCTCTTCGCCCCCTCCGCGGAGAGCGTCTACCTCTCCCCGGCGCCGCTCTACCACGCGGCCCCCCTGCGCTACTGCATGAGTTTCCAGCGCCTGGGCGCGACCATCGTGGTGATGGAGCGGTTCGACCCCGAGCGGGCGCTCGCGCTCATCGAGGAGCACCGTGTCACGCACTCGCAGTGGGTGCCGACCATGTTCATCAAGATGCTCAAGCTCCCGGAGGAGACCCGCGCCGCGTACGACCTGTCGTCGCTGGCGTGCGCGATCCACGCCGCCGCGCCCTGCCCGGTCCCGGTCAAGGAGCAGATGATCGACTGGTGGGGCCCGATCGTCCACGAGTACTACGCGGGCACCGAGGGAAACGGCTTCCTCTACGCCGGCCCGGAGGACTGGCTCAAGCACAAGGGCACCGTGGGGCGGGCGCTCCTCGGCGTGGTGCACATCTGCGACGAGGACGGTGAGGAACTGCCGCCGGGCGAGCACGGCACGGTCTACTTCGACAAGGGGCCGCAGTTCGTCTACCACGGCGACGAGGACAAGACGAGGGCGTCCAGGGACCCGAAGGGCCGGGGCTGGACGACCCTCGGCGACATCGGCTACCTGGACGAGGAGGGTTTCCTCTACCTGACGGACCGGCGCTCCTACATGATCATCTCCGGCGGGGTGAACGTCTATCCGCAGGAGGCGGAGAACGTGCTCGCGGTCCATCCCAAGGTCGCCGACGTGGCGGTCTTCGGCGTCCCGGACGAGGAGATGGGCGAGCAGGTCAAGGCCGTCGTCGAGCCGGTCTCCATGGACCTGGCCGGGCCGGGACTGGAGGCCGAGCTGATCGCCTACTGCCGTGACCGGCTGGCGCCGTACAAGTGCCCCAAGTCGGTCGACTTCCGCGAGGAGCTTCCCCGTCACCCCACGGGCAAGCTCTACAAGCGGATCCTCCTCGACGAGTACTGGCCCGCCAAATCATGATTTTTTCTCTTTCGTACGGCCTCCGCCCGGTCCTCTGACCACGGCGGATAAAGCGGCCGTCAGGAGGTGCGGATCATTCCGATCACGCCCTTAACCAGCTCTTACCCCCCTTCGCGCAGGATATGGACACCGGAGAGAACCGGTCGTCGCCGTGGTGTCCACGGAGGGACGCAGGACCTGGGGGATGAACGAGATGGACGACAAGAAGAACGAGCAGGACACCACCCCGATCGAGGCGGCCTCCGGCGACGGCGGCTGGAGCCAGTTCGGCGCGGAGCCGCCCCGGGCCGGGGGGGTTCCCGGGCGGCCGCG
>NZ_CDRNDK010000324.1:0-7527 GCF_977012225.1 Planomonospora algeriensis
GGAGGTCACGGTCACGGAGGTCACGGAGGTCACGGTCACGGAGGTCACGGAGGTCACGGTCACGGAGGTCACGGAGGTCGGCGCTGAGGCCGGCGCCGAAGTCGGCGTCGAGATCGCGGAGGCCTTCGACGAACTCGCCGAGTCCCTCTCCCGCGTGCCCTCCGATCCTCAGGACCCCCACCGCGCCGCGCAGTACGTCACCCGGACCCGCCACGTGGCGCCCGGCTCCGCCTGCTCCTGGCCGATCTCGCCGCGGCCCGCGCCGCCGCCGCGGTCCCCGCCGACCACCCGGTCCACGCCCTGCTGGCCCGGACCATCCGCCTGGCCGTCGCCCACCGCTCTGCCCCCACCGGCCCGGTCCGCTAGGAGCAAGCAGGGCTCCGAGGGTCAGCGCCAGCCGGTGGGCAGGCCCGGGACCGCTTTGCGGTAGATCTCCGGGTGCTCGGTGATGATCGTCCAGTCGTACAGCGGGTCGGGCTGGTTGCGGCGTTCCACGGCGGCCCACAGCGCGTGACCGATCGACAGGTCGTCCACTCCCGCCAGCTGGCAGACGGTGCCGATGTCGCGGGCGGTGATCCGGCCGACCTCGTCGAACATCTCCGGCTCGCCGAGCACGGAGACCAGGCCGATCAGGCGGTCGCGGGCCGGACCCGGCACGGCCTCCCGGTAGGCCTGCGCCAGGACCAGGGACGGGATCACGATCGGACGTTCCGCCTCCAGCGCCGCGCCGATCATGGCGGCGGTGTAGACGTCACCGGACAGGTGCAGCCGGACGGTGCTGGCGTCCAGGACCAGTCCAGGCCCCAGAACGCTCACGCGGACTCGGGCAGTTGCAGGAACGAGCGGATGCGCGCCATGGCGGCCCGGTCCTCCTCGCTCTCGTCGAGCCGCGGCCTGCCGCCGATGCTGGCGTAGTACGCACGCATCCGCAGGTCCTTGTCCACCCGGGCACGCACGGCTTCCAGGACGTAGGCCGAGAGGTTGCCGCCGGCCAGCTCGCGCACGTGCGCCTCAAGGTCCTCGGGCATTGCCACGCTGATTCGGTTCATACGCCAAGCATACGATCTGCATACCAATCGCGCCGGATTTCCGGGGCGCGGGGTGCGGTCCGCGTGCGGGCGTCTCCGGTCATCGTGCCCCGACGGCCGGAGACGCCCTTCCCGATGTGAGCACGGTACTGTCCCGCAGCGACCATCTCACGTCAGATGTGTCTATCAGTGTCCCTCTATGCACAGCAAGTGACCATATGAGCATGATGGACGAATACCGTCCAGCGCATTACCTCTGAGTCATTGCCATATCAGGACAGAACACCCGACCGGGGCAGCCGGACAGGGACGGCGAAACGTCGCACATCCCCTGGCCGCACTGATTTCTGCCGGTCGCGGCCCACCTGGCGACACCTGCGCAGTCATGAGTGATTAGTCATCGCTCGCGATCTTAAGTCGCTTTTAGTATCTACTACATTACTCTCCGTGTTTGAGAAGAGAGCGGCGGGTATGTGGCGTTTGGGTCCACAGTCAGCCGGCCGCCGGACGGCCGGGTGACACGGGATCCGACGTGAGATCCGGTCCAGAAGAGGGCCGGACCGAGAAAGGAACCCACTTTCATGAGCAAGACACTGTCTCGCATCGTGTTCACGGGAGCCGCAGCGGCCGCGCTCGTGCTCTCCGCCTCGTCCGCGGCCCTGGCGGGCGGCGGCGGCGGCTACGGCTGCGGCACCGGCTGCGGTGGCGGCGGCGACACCTTCTACAAGAACAACCGGTCGGTGGCCGGGCCGTACGGCGCCTCGAACGCCAACATCGCCAGCGGCACCGGCCGCGGCGGGTACGGCTACGGCGGCGGCTACGGCGGCTGCGGCTACAACCCGTGCGGTGGCGGCGGCTACGGCGGCGGCTCCTTCTACAAGGCCAACCAGTCGGTGGCCGGCCCGCAGGGCGCCGCCAGCAACAACGTGGTCAGCGCCGCCAACTGACCCGGATAGTGGATCACTCTCTGTAAACATGGGTGAGGCCCCGTCCGGCACTGCCGGACGGGGCCTCTTGGCGTCCCCGCGGGCCGGGCGCCCGCCGCGGTCTCCCGGCGCGGCCGCCCCGGGAACACCGAAGGCGCCGTCCTCCGGACGACGCCCCAGTGAACTGCGACCGGTCGCGGGAACGGCCGGCCGGACGCTCACCCGGCCAGGGAGAGCCAGAACTTGCCCGAGCCGTACCCGGCGATGTCGACCTTCAGATCCAGCCGGGCGCCGAGGGCCAGCAGGCGGGTGGTGGCGTCCGCCGGGGCGGCCTCACCCGGCATGTACGCCTCGTACAGCTTCAGGTGCGGCAGGTCCTGCTGGTTGAGCAGGCCTGTCAGGATGTTGCAGATCTCCCGGACGTTGTCGGACAGCATCGGGGTCAGCTCGCCGTCCTCGATGGACGCCTCGGCGCCCCCCACCGGGATGAGGCCGATGGCCGCCCCGGCGAAAGAGGCCAGCTTGAGGTCGAAGCCGACCACCGCCGTGAGTTTCCTGGTGTTGTCGACATACAGGGCCACGACCGCTTTGCGCAGGTTCTCGGCGACAGCGGGGTCGGTGATGCCCACCGTGACGGCACGACCGAGCATGTCCTCGAACAGGTCCTTTATGGCTTTTGGCGCCGGAAGTGTCGACATGAAGGGCCTCTACCCCAGGATCGGGCCGAGTACGTCGGCGAACGTTTCCGCGGTGAACGGCTTGGTGATGAGGAACAGCGCCCCGGCCTGCTCGGCCATCTGCTTCATCTCGTCGGTGCCCTCCGAGGTGACGAAGCCGAACGGCACGTTCACCCCGCCCGCGCGCAGCGCGCGCAGCACCTCGATGCCCGTCATCTCGGGCATGTTCCAGTCCGACAGGACCAGGTCGGGCTTCTCGGAGACCGTCAGGTCGTGGGCCTGGCGCCCGTCGGCCGCCTCGACGAGGTCGTGGCCGCTGAAGCCCGCCTGGCGGAGGGTGCGGGTGACGATCTGGCGCATGACGCGGGAATCGTCGGCGATGAGGATCTTCATGGTGCCTAGGCTCCTTCCCCGGCGGACTTGCTGGTCCACACGCTGATCGCGATCTTCTCGTCCTGCCAGCTGCCCTGCAGGCGGCAGACCTCCACCGCCGCGGGCCAGCGGGTGTTGCCCGCGGACTCCCCCGTCACCACGTGCGGCAGGGAGAGCAGGGAGCCGTCCGGCAGCAGGCTCTTGACGTTGCCCCCGATGACGTTGACCAGCTCGCCGACGGCGTCGGCGACGTCGTCCGGGGTGACCTCGTCGTCCTCCATGCCGAGCAGGGCCGCGCTGGACAGCTCGGCGGCCCTCTCGGAGAAGGTCATGACGACGTGGCCCTCCCAGGCTCCCGTCACCGAGACGGCCGCGATCACGTGGGGTGACGGCGGGGCGTCGGGCGACGGGAGGAAGGGGTTGACCCCTTCGGGGTCGAGGTAGGACAGCCAGACCTGCTCGGTGATGGCGTGCAGGTCGTCTGTGGTCGGAACGCTCATTACACGATTCCACTCGGTACGAGGCCCAGCAGGGCCAGCTTCTCGGCGATGGCCTCAGGCGTGAACGGCTTGATGACGTACTCGTGCGCCCCCGCCGCGAGCGCCCGGACGATCTGCCCGTGCTCGCTCTCCGTGGTCACCATCATCAGCGTCATCTGCCGGAAACGCTCGTCCGAACGGACCGCCGTGACGAACTCCAGTCCGTTCATCACCGGCATGTTCCAGTCGATGAGCGCCACCTGCGGCATCGGATCCACTGTCTCCAGCAGATCAAGTGCTTCCTTTCCGTTTCCGGCCTCGTGTACCTCGAAGCCCAGCTGCGTGACGATGCGACGCAGAATGAGGCGCATCGCTCGCGAATCGTCGATCACCATGGCTTGCACCGCGGTGTCACCCCTTCCTTGTCGCGCCGACCGGCGCAGTCGTGGCGGCGCGCGGCCGGTAGGCCGACGCGCGTCCGGCGACGACGCGTTCGAACCCGTCGTCGATGCCGATGGTGGTTTCGGCGGCCCCGAGGAACAGCCAGCCGTCAGGTCGCATCAGCTGCGGATCCGCCGCAGCACCGAGCGCTTGGTCTCGAGGTCGAAGTAGATCAGGACGTTGCGCAGGAACACCACGTCGAAGGGGGGCATCTGCGGCAGCGGAGCCGCCAGGTTCACCTTCTGGAAGGTGACGTTGCGGCGCAGCGCCTCGGCCACCTGCCACTCGGTGCCCACCCGGTCGAAGTACCGCACCAGCATGGGCACGGGCAGGCCGCGGTTGACCTCGAGCTGGCTGTAGCGGCCGGCCTTGGCCCGGTCGATCATCTCCGTGGAGATGTCGGTCGCGACGATCTCGTACTTGCCGGCCCGTACGGACTCCTCCAGCAGCATGGCCAGGCTGTACGGCTCCTGCCCGCTGGAGCAGGCGGCCGACCAGATCCGCAGCTTGTGCTGGGGACCGCGCCGCTCCGCCAGGTCCGGGATCACGTTGTCGGTGAACGCGGTGAACGGTTCGCGGTCACGCAGCCATGAGGTCTCGTTGGTGGTCAGCGCGTCGACGATCTGGTCGGCGAGCACGCGCTCGCGCTGCGCCCGCGCGACGAACTCCGACACCGATACGGTGCCCGTCCGCCTGGCGAGCGGCAGCAGCCGCGCCTCCACCAGGTATTCCTTGCCCGATTCGAGGACGATCGCCGCCTCGCGCCGGACGAGCCCGCTCACGAAAGCGAACTCATGTTGGGTCAAAGCCATCGGATCATCCTCGGGACCTGGCCATGCGGCCGCCGGCCACACGACTGATTAGATGCTGGGAAATCTCGTTGAGGGGAAGGATCGAATGGGCCAGGCCCGCTCCGGCCACCGCGCCGGGCATCCCCCAGACGACCGAGGTCGCCTCGTCCTGGGCGACGATCTCCGCGCCCTTGGAGACCAGGGCCTCGCTGCCGCGCTTGCCGTCCTGGCCCATGCCCGTCAGGATCAGGCCCAGGGTCGAACCCCCGTACGCCTGGGCGACGGAGCGGAACAGGACGTCCACGGCCGGGCGGCAGAAGTTCTCCGGCGGCCCCTGCTGCAGGTGCGTGACGACACCGGTGCCGCGCCGCACCACCTCGAGGTGGTAGTCGCCGGGGGCGATGTAGACCGTTCCGGGCTGGAGTGTCATGGCGGCCTGGGCCTCCACGACCTTCAGCGGGGAGGACCGGTCGAGCCGCTCGGCGAACATCTTGGTGAAGACCTGCGGCATGTGCTGCACCACGACGACCGGCACGGGGAACGTCGCGGGAAGCGTGTTGACCACCTTCGCCAGGGCGTCGGGCCCGCCGGTGGAGCAGCCCACCGCGACGATGTCGGGCGTGCCCGTACCGGCGCCAGGGCCGGCGCGGCCCGCGGCGCGGGGAGGCGGCGGCGCCAGGCGCGGAGCCGGTCTGACCGCTCCGCGCGGCGGCATGCCCGTCCTGCAGAGGGCGTGGATGCGCGGGATGATCTGCTCGCGCACGCTCTTGATGGACTCCGAGACGCTGCCGACGTTGGCCGGCTTCGTCACGTAGTCGCTGGCGCCCGATGCCAGGGCCTCCAGGGTGGCCGACGCTCCGACCGAGGTCAGCGTGCTGAACATGATGACCGGCAGCCGGGGGTGGACCTTGCGGATCTCCTTGATCGTGGTCAGTCCGTCCATGACCGGCATCTCGATGTCGAGTGTGACGATGTCCGGCTTCAGCATCTCGATCTTGGAGAGGGCGACCTTGCCGTTGGGGGCGGTGCCCACCACCTGGATGCCGGGATCCGCGCTCAACGCGTCGACGATCAGGCGCCGGACGACGACTGAGTCGTCGACCACGAGAACCGATACCACGCGAGGCCTCCTGTGTAAGAAGCGGGACACGTCTCACCGCCCGCCCGTCGGGTTTCCTATCGACAGGCAGGACAATGGGCTGAGGATTCGCCGTGCTTCCTCGGCACCGGATGCGGCCGCTCCTGGACCACCACCTCCATGGTCACTCTCGGGAAACGAGATACTACGAATAGTTATCATCCGAGATGGCCGGGGTGCGAGGCGGGGGCGTTGCGATGCGGGCGAGGTCCCTGTGGGGGTCCCTGTGGGGCGAAGGGCCGGAGGTCGCCGCACGCCAGGCCGCTCTGCTGTACGCGCTGGCCGGGACCCTCGTCCTGGTGCTGACCGTGACGGGCCTGTTCACCCGGACCGGCACCTCCTCCAGGACGGCCGCGCTGCTCACGATCGCCGCCGCCGACCTCGTCTGCGCGGCGCTCGCGTGGTTCCTGCCCTGGGCCCGTTTCGGCCCCCGCCCGCCGTACGTGCTCTGTGTACCCGCACTGGTGATCCAGGCCTGGGCCACCTGGACGTTCGCCGGGCTCGTCGCCGGGACCGGTCCCTTCCTGATGCTGCTGTTCGCCTGGGCGGGACTGCACCTGCCGGTCCGGGCCGTGCTGGCGCTGGCGGTTCCGGCGACCCTGGCCTATCTGGTGCCGCTGGTCGCCACCGACAGCGGGCCCGCGGCGGTCTACAGCACGGTGCTGCTCATCCCGGCGGTCGTGGCGGTGGGAGTGATCATCGCCCGGCAGGCCGGGCACCAGCGGCGGGCCAACGAACGCCTCCGGCGGGCCGAGCAGTGGCGCGCCGCCCTGACCTCGACCCTGGCCCACGACGTCCGCTCCCCGCTGACCTCGGTGCGGTTCGCCCTGGAGTCCGTCCGCGACGAGGCCGGCGAGCTGCCGCCGGAGGAACGGGACGCGCTCGTCGCCGTCGCGCTGCGGCAGGCGGCCCGGATCCGGCGGCTGGCCGACGGACTGCTGGACGCCGACCGGGTCGACTCCGAAGGGGGTCTCCGGCTCGACCTGCGGCGGGTCCCGCTGCGCCGGACGGTCGAGGAGGTCGTGAGCGACCTCGGCCGACCGGTCGAGATCGACGTCGGCGAGGAGCTGACCGTGCCGGCCGACCCGCAGCGGCTGGAGCAGATCCTCCTCAACCTGCTCACCAACGCGGTGCGCCACGGCGCGCCGCCGCTGGCGGTGCGCGCCGAGCGCGCCGGGGGAACGGTCCTGGTGCACGTGCGCGACCACGGTCCCGGGGTCCCCGCGGAACGGCGGGAGGCATTGTTCTCCCGGTTCGGCGCCACCGGCGACGACCCGCAGTCGGTCGGGCTCGGGCTGTGGATCACCCGTGAGCTGGCCCGCGCGCACGGCGGGGACGTGCGCTACACCGACACGGGGGAGGGCGCGTGCTTCACCGTCGTCCTGCCCTCGGGCGATCCGCCCTGAAGGTCCCGCGACGGCGCCGGCGTCTCCGGGATCTCCCGGCTTCCGAGCGCGGGCGCCGGTGTCTCCGGGATCTCCCGGCCTCCGAGCACGGGCGCCGGTGTCTCCGGCGTCCCCCGGTGCCCGCGCGCGCGGCCCCGCACCGCCGGGATCACCCGGTGCCCGAGCGCGCGGGCCAGCGCCACGGCGGCGAGGACCGTCACCACCGAGGTCGACCGAGCCCGCCAGGACGAGGGCCGCCCGCGGGCCCGCGATGTCGCTGAGCATTCCCA
>NZ_CDRNDK010000325.1:0-7516 GCF_977012225.1 Planomonospora algeriensis
GCCTGTCGGTGCCCGGGATGAAGTCCCGCGTCCAGCGGGCCCGGACCCGGCTGCGCACCCTGCTGACGGCCTGCTGCCGGGTGGAGACGGACGCCCGCGGCGGCGTGCGCGAGGTGCGGCCCACGGGAGCGTGCCCATGCGGCGGCTGACCGGCCAGGACCGCACCGGTGCACGAGCGGGCCGGTCTCACCCGCAGGCGTCCGGCGGGCAGTCGGCCGGAGGGCAGCACGCCTGCAGGCCGGCCTGCAGGTCGGCCAACGCCTGGCCGATGCGGGCCGGGTCGGCCCGGTAGTAGACGGTCTTCCACTCGCGGCGCGAGGTCAGCACGCCGCCGTCGCGCAGGGTGGCCAGGTGGGTGGAGGTGGCCGACTGGGCCAGCTCCATGCGCTCGGCGACCTGGCCCACGGTCAGCTCGATCCCGCCCGCGAACAGCAGAAGGATCTGCTGGCGGGTGTCGCTGGCCAGCGCCTTGAGCAGCCCGCGCGCCGCGTCCGTCAACTCGATCCCGTCGTTCATGGTCATAGCATCACCCCACCCCCATCATATTGTCATTTTCAGATTTGACGATACGATCCGGCGGTGTGAGCACCTCCATCTTCGACGTCGCCGTCATCGGCGCCGGCCAGTCCGGCCTGGCCGCCGCCACGCCCTGCTGCGAGCGGGCCTGCGCCCGCTGGTCCTGGAGGCCGGTCAGCGCGCGGCCGGGTCCTGGCCGCACTACTACGACAGCCTCACTCTGTTCTCCCCGGCCCGCTACAGCGCCCTGCCCGGCGCGCCCTTCGACGGCGACCCGGACCGCTACCCGCACCGCGACGAGGTCACCGCCTATCTGCAGCGCTACGCCGCCCGCCTGGACGCCGACATCCGCACCGGCGCCCGCGTCACCGCCGTACGCGCCGAGAGCGGCGGCGGCTTCAGCGTGGAGTTCGCCGACGGCACGGTGCTGCACGCCCCGGCGGTGATCGCGGCCAGCGGCTCCTTCGGCAACCCGCATCTGCCGTTCCTGCCCGGCCAGGAGACCTTCACGGGACAGATCCTGCACGCGGCCGCCTACCGGACCCCGGCCCCGCATGCGGGCCAGCGCGTCGTGGTGGTCGGCGCCGGCAACTCCGCCGTCCAGATCGCCCACGACCTCGCGGATGTCGCCGAGGTCACGCTGGCCACCCGGGAGCCGATCCGCTTCGTCGACCAGCGCCCCCTCGGCCGCGACCTGCACTTCTGGTTCACGATCACCGGCTTCGACCGGCTGCCCGCTCGCCTGATCGCATCCCCGCCGACCGTGCCGGTGCTCGACGACGGCCGCTACCGCCGCGCCCTGGCCGACAAGCGCATGGAGCGGCGGTCCATGTTCACCGGCTTCGACGGCGACCAGGTCATCTGGGCCGACGGGACCCGCGAACACGTCGACGCGGTCATCTTCGCCACCGGTTACCGGCCCCACCTGCCCTACCTGAACGGCCTCGGCGGCCTGGACCGAGATGGGCGGCCCCGCCAGCGCGCCGGGGTGTCGCTCACCCATCCCGGACTCGGCTTCCTCGGCCTGGAATGGCAGCGCAGCCCCGCCTCCAACACCTTGCGCGGCGTCGGCCGCGACGCCACGCGTCTGGCCCGGCGTCTGGCCCGCTTGATCACCGCCGCCCGGGGTCCACGCCGGCCAGGTGTGGACGTGTGACCCAGCGGACGGATCCACGGTGGCCGCAGTCACACTGATGCTGCCTCCCCCGCGCAGGACGGGAGAGCGGAAGAACACCGCGATGATCGGCCCACCCTATGCGCACGTGCGCGTAGAGCGGGCCGAAAAGGCCGCGCGCGGGTGCGGATCCGGATCGGGACGACTCACGTGAGGCAGGGATCACCATCTGTCATCGCCGCCGCGACGGATGAGGCGTCACTGCGGGGAAGGGGCCGACGACTCACGGGTCCGCTCCCGCTCACGCCGGGCCTTGGCCTGCTGGATCTTGGCGACGAGACCCTCGATCACCTTCACGTCGTAGTCGGCTTTCACCGGCCCGCCCGCCGGCCCGGAGACCTCAACGGCCTTCACCGGCCGCCACTCCTGGGGACGGGTGCGGGCCAGATACTCCAGTGCAAGCCTGCCGTTGGGCGGGGTGAGCTGCCGGTCGGTCTCCACGGTGCCGTCCGGCCACCGACGGGTCACCTCGCGCACCACCGCCCCTCCCCGTGCGTCCAACTGCACGATCGACACCATCTGGGCTTCGGCCTCTGCGCGTGCCCGGGTGACCGCGTCCCGCAGTTCCCTGTATCCCGCGGGGGCGTCCTCGGCCTCCCCCTCGGCGAGCCATCGGTTGACGGTGGACCGCCCCACGCCGCACAGCTCGGCGGCGGTGGCGAGGTAGTTCCCCGCGCGGATGTACTCGCACAGGCGGTCGCGCAGCTCAGGGGTGAGCTTGGTAGGACGTCCCATCAGGCGCTCCGGATGCCGGCGCGGGACATGCCGAGAAGGACGACGGCCTTCCCCGGGGAGACGGAGGTTTCCCCGGGGAGACGGAGGTTTCCCGTCTGTTCCGCCGGGCGGGAAGGCCGCGCCGCACCGCGTCGCGGGACGGGCCGACGTGGACGCCGGGGATGGCGCCGCTCGGGGCGGCTCGATCGGAGAGCTGGACGACCGTCATGCCTTGCTCCTTGTCGGGTGAGTGGCCTGTCCTCCGGCCGGCCCCGGCTGGAGGAAGTGACACCGGCCGGGTCCGCCGTCATCGTTCGGAAAACGGTGACATCGGGCAGAAAACCGGCCTTGACCTGCGATGACAGTGTCATCGCGGGCGTTGACACCTCGGTGACGAGTTCCTTCGATGGGGTTCTGACCTGCGGAAACGCCTGTCAACGCGCCCGGTGACAGGCCGATCCGGGTCTCGGCCCGTCACCGGGGTCCCTCCTTTGTCACCGGACTGTCATCGCAGCCGATGACAGTCGTTTCCGCAGGTCATCAGGATCGCGAGAGGGTCCTGTCAGCGTGTCATCGCGATCTGGGGGTGCATCTCGTAGACGGTCCTGCCGGAGACCGAGAACGAGTCGGGGACCCCGCGGATGTAGCCGTGGTCCTCCAGCAGGGCGAGGACCCTGGCGACCTCGTCGACCGACTTGAGCCTCCGCTGGAACCGCCGCTGCACCGCACGCTTGGTGAGAGGCCCCTCCTTCGGGTCGCGTTCGGCGATCCATGCCAGGACCGCCTGGGCGTCCTCCTGGAACGGATGGGCGTGCATCACCCCGAAGGCGGCGGAGGTGTGTTCGATGTAGTACCGGGCGAGCCTGATCGCCCGGCGCATGGTCTCCTCACCGATGGGGGTGTGGAACCGCCGTCGGGGTCCTGGGCCAGGTGCAGCAGGCCGGCCAGGCGAGCGGTCGCCCCGGGGAGCTTGGCCGCCCACTCGCGGAGCGTCTCCAGGTCGCCGTTGCCGATCCGCAGGCGGGGCTCGATCTCCCCTCGCCATTCGGTGTGAAGCCGGAGTGCGCCCGCCGTGAGACCGATCACGGCGGGAGGGCCGGACCGGCGGGTGAGGTCCAGCGCCATCCGGGTGAGGCGCGTGCCGTACTCCTCGATCACCCGGCGGGAGACCGTCTCCGGCTCGATCTTCCGGTTTCCGATGAGATCCCGCGGCACCGAGAACAGGAAGCGCGCCAGGGCACCCCGCCCCTGCATCTGGGGCTTGGCGGCGATGTCCTGGAGCATCTGCGGCTGCACGCAGAGCCCGATGGTGAGGGCCGGGCGGTCCACCGCCTCGGTACGGCTGCGCCGGTCGATCTGGAGCCGGTCCCCGGCATGTCCCTTGAGCAGCAGCTCGACGTTGGGGCGGCTGGAGTAGCGCCCCAGCACGATCTCGAAGAACGCGCCCTCGGCGGATAGGATGGCCAGCCGCCCGCCCTGCTCGGTGAGGGTGGTCGTCGCCTGCTCGGGTGTCGTGTCGTCGGCGGTCAGCCGGGGCATGATCGGGATCTCCATCGTTTCAGCCGCCTGGAGAGCCTGGTTGGCCGTCCGGATCTCATCCGGCGACTTCGCCTTGCGGCGGGCTTCCTCGGCGTTGGCCAGGGCGGACTTGCGCTCCGCCTCCGCCTCGGCGATCTGCGTCCGGGCCGTCGCCTGGAGCTGCCGCTCCGCTTCGCTGATCGGGCCGAGCATCATCCGGAAGGCGGGAGACTTCCCCGAACCGGGAGGCATCGCCACCGCGACGAACAGGTTGAGCGGCTCCGTCCAGCTCCCACGGACGGCGACCTCCGCCCGTCCGGCCACCACGGTGGCGAGGACGGCCAGGGCGAGCGCGCCGGGAAGGTCCGCCGGGACCTGGATCTCCTCCGCCGTGCCGTTAACCATCTCGGCGATGTAGCCGGGCAGCACCTCCACGGGGAAGGCGGGAAGCGACGCTCGGCCGCCCAGCGGGACGGGCTCCTCCCACGGCTCGGACTTGATCACGGTTCCGACGATCTCGTCGGCGGTGATCTGGGTGTTCATGCTGCCCCCTGGCGTGATTGTGTGCTCCCGGCGGCCAGGCCGGAGCGGATGGTGGCGGCGGCCTCCCGGGGAGGCCGCCCGATGCTCTCGGCCGCCATTCGCAGGGCGGTCTCGGCGGAGTGGGCGGGGAGCAGACCTCCGCCCACAAGTCGGCCGAGCGCGTACGCGGCCGTGTTGAGGGTGGCGTTCCTGCTGCCCGGACGCGCGTCGAGGACGTGCTGTACCTCTCCCCGGAGCGCGGCCAGGACGTAGCCCGTGGCGCGTGCACCGTGCCCGGAGATGATCTCCGACGGTGGCCTCATCGGCCCACGCGGAGGATCCGAAGGCGCGGCGAGCCGGTCGGCGAGCCATCTGGGGAGAGGGAGCGGGTCCGGCGCGTGGATGACGTCGTAGGTCCCGCGGCCGTCCGGCAGGTCCACCCGGCTGCCGGGGCCGACCACGTACCCGCCGGTCGCCCGGGTGTCGATCAGCCAGCCCAGCCCGCGGCCCCTGTCCCCGCTGGTGTTGCCGAGCGTGACCCCATCCGGCGCGGTGAAGTACAGATGCACGCCGCCGCGCCGGGTCCTGACCTGGAACGTCTCGAACGGGAACGGTTGCCCGGCCTGTTCGCAGAGCGACGCGAGCACGTCCGCCCCCTCGTTGACGCCTGGCACGTCCCACGGCTGCGGCGGCCGCCGGCCGTCCTTGGGAGTGTCCAGGTCGATCACCACGAGCCGGGAGGGCCCGCAGGCGATGCCGACGTTGTACGGCCTGCCGTCCCAGAGCCTCCGGATGGCTTCGGGGTCGTCGGTGGCCCGGCTCTCCCAGTCGGTGAATCCGGGGAGCGGGCGCTTGCCTCCCGGCGTGAGCGGGAAGACATGCCAGCCGCGCCGGGCGGCGGCCAGGGCGTGCCGGAGTTCGCGACCGGGGCGAGGCTCGGAGCCCCGATGTACCCTGATGAGGCTCGTGCCATTGGTGGGTGCTGAGCTTGCGGGCGGGTTCGTTGCGAGCGGACCCGCCCCCCTCTCATCCGGGTGGGTGTGCGTAGCCGAGAGGCCGGTCGCTCCCCCGGGACGCTCCGGCGGGCGGTTCACACCGCCTCCGCGAAACGGCTGTCCTCCCAGGCGACGACGTCCGCCAGCCGGTACCTCACGTACTTCCCCGCCCGGTAGTAGCGGGGGCCGTCCCCGCGCGAATTCCAGGCGTAGACGGTGGCCAGCGGGACCTTCTCCCGCTCGGCCAGCTCTGCCGGGGTCAGCACTTCGCTGCTCACGACAAGCCTCCAAGTTGCTCGTTGCGGTAATGCCACGGGCACCATAGATCATGAAGACTGCATGTTGCAATCCAGCAATAAGCAACGTAGGTTACGGCCCATGATCGAGGAAGACCCATCGACGGTCGCGCAGCTGATCGGGCGGAACATCCGCCGCCTCCGGGAAGCCAGGGGCAAGGTCCTGCGCGACGTCTCGGAGGCCGCCCGCGCTTTCGGGATGACCTGGGATCCGTCGGCCGTGTCACGCATCGAGACGGGCCGCCGCGACCTCACCATCGAGGAGCTGCTCGCGCTCCCCCGCGTCCTGACGCTGGCATTGGACGAGCCCGTGACCCTGGTGGACCTCCTGCCGACCCTGGAGGACGGCTACACCGTCTCCAGCTTCGGCCGGCGGGTCTCCCTGACCCACGTGATCGAATTGCTCGCCGAACCGGGGTTCGCATGGTTCCACCAGCCTGTACAGCACAAAGTGCGCGAGATCATCAGCGAGTGGGTCACCGAGGAGAAGCGGAAGGCTCAACTGGAACGGGCCGGCGGCGATGCCGAAGAAACCTACGAGGAACTCCAAGCGCTGGCCGACGAACTCGGCGTGGGCACCGGAAACCTGATGCTCGCCTACCGGGACCTGTGGGGGCCGTTCGCCGGCAGCGTCTCCGGAGAACGGGAACGCCGCCTGCTGGAGTCCGGCGCCGATCTGAGCCAACCCACCAAGGTACGAACGCTCCGCGGCCACATCACCCGGCAACTCATGGCCGAGCTCCGCGACTACTTCGCCGAACGCAGACCTGCCGCGGAAGGACACGATGGCGCGCGTTAGAGATCTCTGGTTCAAGACGGTCGAGGGACCGGACGGCCAGTCGAAGAAGGAGCCGACCGCCCGCAACGGAAACGGGAAACGCTGGCTGGCCGTGTGGGCAGGACCCGACGGCAGGGAGCAGACGAAGGCGTTCGCCAAGAAGAGCGACGCCGAGAAGCACGCCACGACGATGGAGGCCGACCGGCTCCGGGGCGTCTACATCGACCCCAAGCGCGGGCAGACCAAGCTGCGCGAGTACGGCGACCAGAAGTGGCTGCCGGCACAGGTCCACCTGCGGGCCGGTTCCCTGGAGACCTACGCCTCCCACCTGAAGACCCACATCTATCCGGCCCTGGGCGACCGGCGGATCGGCTCACTCACCCGCGCCGACATGAAGTCCTTCGTCGCCAAGCTGAACGGCTCCCTGGCGGCGTCCACGGTCGGGACCGTCTACGCGATGCTGCGGGCGCTCATGCAGTCCGCCGTGGACGACGGCGTGATCGCCGCCAACCCCTGCCTGCGGGTGCCTCTCCCCCGGGTCGAACCCCGGGTCGTGGAGCCTCTGCCGACCACCGCTGTCCTCGCCCTGGCCGACTCCATCACGCCGCGCTACCGCCTGGCGGTGTGGCTCGGATTCGGCCTCGGACTGCGTGAGGGCGAGGCGCTCGGGATCACCGAGGCGCGGGTGGAGTTCCTGAAGCGACGGGTCCGGATCGAGAAGCAGGCCCAGCGGGGCGCCCTGGTCGAACTGAAGACCAAGGCGTCGCGGCGGACCCTGCCCGTCGACGACGGGGTCCTGGAGGAGATCACCGCGCACATGCAGCACTATCCGCGCGGACCGGAGGGGGTGCTGATCACCAACCGCATCCGCAAGATCCCCCAGCGGTCGTCGTTCGGCCACTGCCGGCGCGAGGCCGTCGAGAAGGCCGGCCTCCCCGAGGGGACGCGCTTGTTGAGTCGGCCTGGGGCGCGGTGCCGAGATCGCTCTCGATCCGTTTCCCCA
>NZ_CDRNDK010000326.1:0-7512 GCF_977012225.1 Planomonospora algeriensis
CTCCGCCCGGGTCCGGGACCGCCGCCCCGGACCCGGGCGAGGGCCGGCGCGACCGGCCCCGGACCTATACGACGACCAGCTCGCGGGGGCGGTGGTTGACCCGCTCGCCGCCGTCCTCGGTGCAGATCACGATGTCCTCGATCCGGGCGCCGTGCGTCCCGGGCAGGTAGACGCCCGGCTCGACGGAGAAGGCGAAGCCCGGGGCCAGCGGCTCGGCGTTGCCCGCGACGATGTAGGGCTCCTCGTGGGTCTCCAGGCCGATGCCGTGACCGGTGCGGTGGATGAAGTACTCGCCGTAGCCCTCGGCCGCGATCACCTCGCGGGCGGCGGCGTCGACCGCCTCGCACGGCACGCCGGGCCGTACGGCGGCGCAGGCGGCCTCCTGGGCGCGCTGGAGCACGTCGTAGTAGCGCAGGAAGTCCGCCGGGGGCTCCCCGACCGAGTAGACGCGGGTGGAGTCGGAGCAGTAGCCGCTGGGCATCTGCCCGCCGATGTCGACCACCACCGGCTCACCGGCCCGGATGACCCGGTCGGACAGCTCGTGGTGCGGGCTGGCGCCGTTGGGCCCGGAGCCGACGATGACGAAGTCGACCGTCTCGTGTCCGGCGGCGATGATCGCCTCGGCGATGTCCCGGCCCACCTCGCGCTCGGTCCGCCCCGCCTTCAGGAAGCCGGGCACCTGCGCGTGGACCGCGTCGATCGCGGCGCCGGCCTCGTGCAGCGCGGCGGCCTCGGCGGCGCTCTTGCGCATCCGCAGGCCCCGCAGGACCGTCCCGGCGAGCACCTGCTCGGCTCCGGGCAGCGCGTCGCGGAAGCGCAGCGACTGCATCGCCCACATCCGGTCGGCCAGGCCCACCCTGGCCACCGCGCCCAGGCGGGCGCCGACGGCCGCGTAGGGGTCGTCGGTCTCGTCCCAGGGCACGAACTCGACGCCGAGCCGCACGGCCGGGGAGTGCTCGGCCGCGGGCAGCTCCAGCCGCGGCACCATCAGGAAGGCGTCACCCTCGGCGGGCAGCACCAGGCAGGTGAGCCGCTCCAGCGGCAGCGCCTGGTAGCCGGTCACGTAGCGCAGGTCGGGGCCGGGCGTGAGCAGCAGGGCGTCGAGCCCGGCGGCGGCGGTCGCCTCCTGCGCGGCGGCGAGGCGGGCGACGGGATAAAGGTCGAAGGACTCCGTTGTCACGCCGACCAATCTACGGCCTGCCCCCGCCCACCGCCGGACCGCCTTCGCACGATCCCGCGCGGTACGGCCCCGCCCTGTCCGGCGCGGCCGCTCCGGAAGGGGATCCCTGCCGGAAGGGAACCCGCCTCTCGGGGAGCCGCGGCCCTCCTCCGGCTGGTTGGATGGGGCCCATGCCCGGCCTCATGCTGCTCGACACGCCCTCTCTCTACTACCGCGCCTTCTACGGGGTTCCCGAGTCGGTGACCGCCCCCGACGGGACGCCCGTCAACGCGGTCCGCGGCCTCCTCGACATGATCGCCACGCTGGTCCGGGAGCACTCCCCCGACGGACTGGCCGCCTGCATGGACGCCGACTGGCGGCCCGCCTTCCGGGTGGCGGCCATCCCCTCCTACAAGACCCACCGCCTGGCGGCCGACGGCGGGGAGGAGACCCCGGAGACCCTCGTCCCGCAGATCGGCGTGATCGAGCGGGTGCTCGACGCGGCGGGCGTCGCCCGGATCGGGGTGGCCGGTTACGAGGCCGACGACGTCATCGGCACGTTCACCGCCCGGTCTGCCGGTCCGGTGGACATCGTCACCGGAGACCGGGACCTGTTCCAGCTGGTGGACGACGCGCGCCCGGTCCGCGTCCTTTACACAGTAAGGGGAATCAAGAACATCGAGCCCGTCGACGAGGCCGCCGTCGCCGGCAGGTACGGCATCCCGGGCCGCTCCTACGCCGACTTCGCCGTCCTGCGCGGCGACCCCAGCGACGGCCTGCCGGGCGTCCCCGGCGTCGGCGACAAGACCGCCGCCGCGCTGATCACCCGGTTCGGCTCGCTCGACGCGCTGCTCGCGGCCGCCGACGCCGACGACCCCGCCCTGACCAAGGCCCAGCGCGCCAGGCTCGCCGCCGCCCGCGCCTACCTGGCCGTCGCCCCGGCGGTGGTCCGGGTGGTCCCCGACGCGCCGGTCCCGGAGACCGGCCTGGGCCTGCCCGCCGAGCCCCGCGACCCGGAGGCGCTGACCTTCCTCAGCGAGCGGTACGGCCTGGCGAGCCCCCTCAAGCGCCTGGCCGCCGCCCTGGGCTGGGAAGCCTGATCAGGATCGGGACGCCACCGGCGCCCTGTCCCGGTCCGGCCGCCGCGTGTTCCGCTTGGAGTGTTCGGTGCGGGCCGCGCGGCGGGGAGCGGTAGGTTGATCGCCGTGCCGTACAGGAGCATCCGGGTACCCGGCGAGTGCCATCCACGCCTCGATGACGGTTTCGAGCGGATCCGCCGGGAGCTGAAGCTGCCGGAGGAGTTCCCGCGCGCCGTGGTCGACGAGGCCGAGTGGGTGGCCGAGGTGCCCCGGCTGCCCGCGCTCGACCGGACCGACCTGCCGCTCATCACGATCGACCCGCCCGGCGCGATGGACCTGGACCAGGCCATGCACTTGGAGGAACGTCCCGGCGGCTACCGCGTCTGGTACGCCATCGCCGACGTGGGGGCGTTCGTCCGGCCGGGCGGGAAGATCGACGCCGAGGCCCGGCTCCGCGGCGAGACCGTCTACCTGCCCGGCGGGCGGATCCCGCTCCACCCGCCGGTGCTGTCGGAGGGCGCGGCGAGCCTGCTGCCCGGCGCGGTCCGCCCGGCCGCGCTGTGGTGCCTGGACCTGGACGCCGACGGCCAGGTCGTGGGCGCCGACGTCACCGGGCCCGGGTGCGCAGCCGCGAGCGGCTCGACTACGACTACGTCCAGGCGGCGGTCGACACCGGCACCGCCGACGGCACACCGCGCCTGCTGGCCGAGATCGGCCGGCTCCGCCTGGCGCTGGAGCGGGCCAGGGGCGGCGTCACGCTGCCGATCCCGGAGCAGGAGGTGGTCACCGGGCCCGACGGCTGCTACCGGGTGGAGCTGCGCGCCCCGCTGGAGGCCGAGGCGTGGAACGCGCAGATCTCCCTGCTGACCGGCATGGCCGCCGCCACGATGATGCTCGACGCCGAGATCGGCCTGCTGCGGGTGCTGCCGCCCGCCCCGGCCACCGCCGTCGCCCGGGTACGGCGGGCCGCCGCGGCGCTGAACGTGCCCTGGCCCGAGGACGCCTCCTACGGCGACGTCGTGCACTCCCTCGACCCGCGGATCCCGCGGCAGGCCGCGTTCCTGGAGGAGTCGACGGTGCTGCTGCGCGGCGCCGGATATGCGGCCTTCAACGGAGAGCCGCCGTCCGAGGCCGGCCACGCCGCGGTCGCGGCGCCGTACGCCCACGTGACCGCTCCCCTGCGCCGCCTCGCCGACCGCTACGCCACCGAGATCTGCCTGGCGGTCGCGGCGGGCGAGCCGGTGCCCGAGGAGGTCCAGCGGGCCCTGCCCGAACTGCCGGATGTCATGCGGGCCACCGGGCGGCGCGCGGGCGCGGTGGAGCGCGAGTGCGTGAACCTGGTGGAGGCCTTCGTGCTGCGCGAGCGGGTCGGCCAGACCTTCGACGCGGTGGTGATCGGCGCCGACGAGGACGGCTCGGGCGGCGAGGTGCAGGTCGTCGACCCCGCGGTGGTGGCCCGCTGCGACGGCGAGCGCCTCCCGCTGGGCGAGCCGGTCCGGGTACGGCTGACGCGCGCCGACCCCGCCACCCGGGAGGTCCGCTTCAGCCTCGCCTGACCCGGCCTCCTCGACCGGAGGGCCGACTTCACCGGATCGGGGCGGAAGCGGATCGGACGAGAGGATCGAGCGTGGCGACCGTACGGCCCGGCGGCGTGCTGAGGACTACCGCTCACGGGTCCGTCGGACCGGGGCGCGTCTCCCGGCCGAGTCGTATACTGCCCGGACATGGACTCCAGCTCCGACCCGGTGCGCCCAGATGACCACGACGGTCCCCGCCCGGCTTCGCACGACCGCGCGGCGTCCGGTGAGGTCGGCGACCTGCCCAAGGCCATCGGAAGACCCGCCACGCAGGCGCTCGCCGACGTCGGCCTGACCACTCTCGCTCAGATCGCCGAACTGACCGAAGCCGAACTGCTGGCGATGCACGGAGTCGGCCCGAAGGCCGTCCGCGTCCTGCGCGAGGCGCTCGGCGCGACCGGACGCACCCTCGGCTGACTCGATGCCCTGGCGGTCCCGCCATGACCGGCGCCGTTCCCGGTCCTGCGGACGAGGCCGCGCCCGGGGGCAGGGGCGCGGCCTCGGGGCCGCGGGAGCGGCGCTGCGGACTCGGTTACCTCTTCAGGCTCCAGCCCGCGCCGACGCCCATCAGGTGCAGCGCGACGCACAGGAGCCCGGCGGTGCCGAGCGTGGTGACGGTGACGACGCTGCCGACGGCGACACCGGCGATCTCGAAGATGAGGGCGAGCAGGAACAGCAGTGCGGCGGCGAGGGCGAACATCCCTACCTCCTGGGGGGGCGGGCCAACAGGTTCCGACATGGGGATCTCCGGTGGGATCATCCGGGAAACGGACCTTGGGGTTACGTTCCGCGCACCGGCCGTCACAAGCTATTGACCGGGCGGTCAGCCAACCCGCGGGCGGACACCGGTCGGCACTCGCCCGCCCCCGACGCCGTCAGCCGACGGAGGAGTAGGCCACCACGCCGCGCCGGAGCGCGTCCATCGCCTTGCCCGCGCTCTTCCTGACCTTGCCGTCCCGGGGTGCCGCGTCGGAGATCTGGCCGAGCAGGTCCAGCAGCTGCTTGGTCCAGCGCACGAAGTCGCCGGCGGCCAGCTCCGAGCCGTTGATCCCGTCGCCGAGCACGGCGTCCAGGGTGTGCCCCTTGGCCCAGCGGAAGGCCGCCCAGGCGAAGCCGAAGTCGGGTTCGCGGATGAACGCCAGGCCGTGGTCGCTCTCGATCGCCTCCAGGTCGCCCCAGAGCCGGATCATCTCCGCCATCGCCTGCTGCGCGCCGCCCGCGGGGATGCGCGGCTGGCGGGCCTCGTCGGCCTGCCGGGACTCGAACACCAGCGACGACACGCACGCGGCCAGCTCCGCCGGGTCGAGCTCGTCCCAGATCCCGGCCCGCAGGCACTCGGAGGTGAGCAGGTCCAGCTCGGTGTAGAGCTGGGCCAGGCGGCGCCCTTCGGCGGTGACGTCCTCCCCGTCGAGGTAGCCGAGCCGGTCGAGCACCCCGCAGACCCGGTCGAAGGTGCGGGCGATGACGTGCGAGCGGCCCTCGACCCGGCGGCGCAGGCCCTCGGTCTCGCGCAGCAGCTTGTGGTAGCGCTCGGCCCAGCGGGCGTGGTCCTCCCGCTCGTCGCAGCCGTGGCAGGGGTGCTGCCGGATCTCCCGCCGCAGGCGGAGGATCTCCTCGTCCTCGGCGGCGTGGTCGCGCGCCCGGTCGGGCCTGCCCAGGTCGAGGTGGCCGATCTTGGCGTGCATGGATGAGACGAGGTTGGCGCGCTCCTTCGGCGAGCGGGCGTTGAAGTTCTTGGGGATGCGCAGGTGCTCGACCGGCTCCACCGGGACCGGGAAGTCGGCCGCCGACAGCTTCTTGACCTGCTTGCCGATGGTCAGCACCAGCGGGGACGGGCCCTCGCCCCGGGAGTTGAGGCCCGGGTCCAGCACGACGGCCAGGCCCGCGCGGCGGCCGCCCGGCACCCGGATGATGTCACCGGGCCGCAGCGCCTCCAGCGAGCGCACCGCCTGCAGGCGGCGGGCGGCGCCGCGCTGGCGCGACAGTTCCGACTCGCGGTCCGACAGGGCCCTGCGCATCGCGGCGTACTCGGTGAAGTCCCCCAGGTGGCAGGTCATCGCCTCGCGGTAGCCCGCCAGCGCCTCCTCGTGGCGGCGCAGCTGCTTGGCTATGCCGACCACCGCCCGGTCCGCCTGGAACTGCGCGAAGGAGGACTCCAGCAGCGAGCGGGCGCGCTCGCGGCCGACCTGGCCGACGAGGTTGACCGCCATGTTGTAGGAGGGGCGGAAACTGGAGCGCAGCGGGTAGGTGCGGGTGCTGGCCAGCCCGGCGACGTGCAGCGGGTCCATGCCCGGCTGCCAGTGGACCACCGCGTGGCCCTCCACGTCGATGCCGCGCCGCCCGGCCCGTCCGGTCAGCTGGGTGTACTCCCCCGGGGTGAGGTCGGCGTGGGTCTCGCCGTTCCACTTGTCGAGCTTCTCGATCACCACGGAGCGGGCGGGCATGTTGATGCCCAGCGCGAGGGTCTCGGTGGCGAACACCGCCTTGACCAGGTTGCGGGTGAACAGCTCCTCCACCACCTCCTTGAAGGTGGGCAGCATGCCCGCGTGGTGGGCGGCCAGGCCGCGCTCCAGGCAGTCGCGCCACTCCAGGAAGCCGAGCACGGCCAGGTCCTCGTCGGGCAGGTGCGCGGTGCGCTCGTCGACGATCTGCCGGATCTCGTGGCGCTCGGCGTCGGTGGTGAGCCGGAGCCCGGCGTAGACGCACTGCTGCACCGCGGCGTCGCAGCCGGCCCGGGAGAAGATGAAGGTGATCGCGGGCAGCAGGCCCTCGGCGTCGAGCCGCTCGATGGCCTCGGCCCGGTTGGGCGGGCCCGGCCGGCGCGGGCGGGAGTAGCCGCGGCGGCCCCTGCCGTACGCCTGGCGCTCCTCGTCCCGGGACAGGCGCAGCAGGTTGGGGTTGACCAGCGGCCGCCCGCCGTTCTCCTCGGTGACGAACAGGTCGTAGATGCGGTGGCCGACGAGCATGTGCTGCCAGAGCGGGACCGGGCGGTGCTCGTCGACGATGACGGAGGTGTCGCCGCGGACGGTGCCCATCCACTCGCCGAACTCCTCGGCGTTGCTGACCGTGGCCGACAGGGCGACCAGCCGCACCGACTCGGGAAGGTGGATGATCACCTCTTCCCAGACGGCGCCGCGGAACCGGTCGGCCAGGTAGTGCACCTCGTCCATGACCACGAAGCCGAGCCCGGCCAGGGTGCCCGACCCGGCGTAGAGCATGTTGCGCAGCACCTCGGTCGTCATGATGACGATCGGGGCCTCGCCGTTGACGCTGTTGTCCCCGGTGAGCAGGCCGACCTTGGCTGCGCCGTACCGCTTGACCAGGTCGTTGTACTTCTGGTTGGACAGGGCCTTGATGGGGGTGGTGTAGAAGCACTTGCGGCCCTGCTCCAGGGCCAGGTGGACGGCGAACTCCCCCACCACGGTCTTGCCCGATCCGGTGGGGGCGGCCACGAGGACTCCGTCGCCCGCCTCCAGCGCGCGGCAGGCGTCCAGCTGGAACTCGTCCAGCTCGAAGTCGTACAGACCGCGGAACGAGGTCAGGGCCGGTCCGCTCTCGATCTGGCTCTGACGAAAGGCGGCGTAGCGTTCCGCAGGGGTCGTCATAATCTTCAGCCTACCGATATCGCCATTCCGGTCCGCCCTCCGCCGGGTACGGCCCGCGGCCCGGCCGCCGGTCCCGCCCCGGCACCGCCCGT
>NZ_CDRNDK010000327.1:0-7493 GCF_977012225.1 Planomonospora algeriensis
AGCCCGGTCGGCGCGTCGGACCCGGTCAGGGCGGCGCGGGCCTCCCGCAGGGTCAGGAAGAAGACGTCGTCCGGGGAGCCGAGCAGGCCGCGCCCGGCCAGCTCGGCGCCGACGGCGGCCAGTTCCGCGCGGGCCGCGGCAAGGGACGTGACCAGCAGGAACTTGGGGAACTCGCGCAGCCCGCCCAGGGCGCGGGCGCGGCCGAGGGCGAAGCGCACCACCCTGCCCCGCAGCCCCCCCGACCCGGGCCGCCAGGCTCTCCGCCACGGCCTCGGCCTCGGCGGCGCCCCGGGCGAACTGCACGTCGGGGGCCAGGGCCGGGTCGTCCAGCCGCAGGTAGTTGGCCAGCACGCCGATGACGTGCACCGGGTCCTCCGACCAGCGCGGCACCCCGAGATCGATCTCGGCGACCGCGCGCACGCCGTACTCCCGCAGGAACTCCCGCAGGCCCTCCTCCACCACGGCGGGCAGCGCCCCCGCGCGGAAGCGCGCGGCGAGCTCGGCGGCGGGGGTGCCCAGGAGCAGGCGGCCGCCGGGGCGTCCCGGCGGATCCGGGCCGCCAGGTGCCACAGGGCCAGGTCCATCTCGGTGGTCACGTTGCGCGGCAGGCCGCGCAGCACGGTCGGGAACTCGCCGGGGTGGGCGCGGTCGCCCAGCAGTCGTACGGCCAGGCCGAACATGGCGAACCCGGCCAGCGGGCCCGGAGCCACCTCCGGGACGAGCCGGAACGTCCACCGGCTCAGGATCAGCTCGGCCCGGTCCAGGCGCTGGAGCGCGGTGGCGTCCGGCGGGGAGGCGAGGTGCGCCCGCAGGGCCGACTCGGTCGCCCGTGCGTGCCGGTGCGCGGTCTCGGGCCGCAGCAGCGCCCGCACGGCGCGCGGCAGGACCCGGTGGCGGCCCCCGACCCGCAGCACCCGGCGGAGGGCGGGACGCGCGGACCGCTGGGTCACGCCGAACCGGGGATCGGCCGCCAGGGCCCGCAGGACCACCGCCGACCTGGCCTCCATCACGTCGAGCACCCAGGGGAGGAGGGCCCGGCCCACGCGGCTGCGCACGATCCCGGTGACGTCCAGGAAGAGCCGTCCGCCCGCCTCGGCGAAGTTCGGCGCCCCGGCCTGCGGGTCGGCCACCGGATGACCCAGCAGGCCGAGGGCGGCCGACGACATCAGCCGGAAGGCCGCCATGCCCATCGGGGTGATCGGCTGCTGGAGGCCCTGGGCGAGGCTGAGGCAGACGTGGATCCGGAGCCGCCAGGGCCGGGGGAGGCGTCCGCCACCTCGTCCGGACCGGCGTGGCGGGGGATCGGGTGCAGGGTGGTGATCGGGCGCGACTGGGTCAGCCAGAGGGCGCCGCCCGGGTCGACGGCCCACTCGATGTCCTGCGGCGCCCCGTAGTGCTCCTCGACCCGGCCACCCAGCTCGGCCAGGGCCCGGACCTGCCCGTCGGTGAGGCAGAACGCGCCCGCCGCCCCGTCCGGGGTCTCGTTCGCCGTCCCGTCCGCTGCCCCGTCCGCGGTCGCGGTCGCGATCCCGTTCATCCCGGCCGCCGTCTCGCCGATCGTCCCGGCCGCCGCGGTCCCGACGTGCTCGACGCCGCCGCCCGCCAGCGACCGCACGGCCAGCCGCTTGTCGCCCGCCCGCCGGTCGGTGATCCGCCCGGTCGCGACGTCCACCGTGAAGCGGTCGGGGTTGACCGCGCCGGAGACGACCGCCTCACCCAGCCCGGGAGCGGCGTCGATCACCGCCTGGCGGCGCCGCCCGGTGACCGGGTCGGCGGTGAACATCACCCCGGCGACCTCGGCCTGCACCATCTCCTGGACCACGACGGCCAGCCGCACGCTCCGGTGGGCGATGCCGTTCGCCGCCCGGTAGGCGACGGCCCGGTCGGTCCAGAGCGAGGCCCAGCAGCGCCGGACCGCGTCCAGCACGGCCTCCGGCCCGACCACGTTCAGGAAGGTGTCCTGCTGCCCGGCGAAACTGGCGTCCGGGAGGTCCTCGGCGGTGGCGGAGGAGCGGACCGCGACGGGGCCGTGCGCGCTGCGCCGTACGGCGTCGGCCACCTCCTCGGGGACCGGGGCCGAGAGCACGGCCGCGCGGGCGGTGCCGGCCAGCTCGGCCAGGGCCCGGGCGTCGGTGAGAGACGTCACCTCCAGGGCGTCGAGCACGGCCTCCAGCGACCCGGACCGCTCGGTGACCCGTCGGTAGGCCTCGGTGGTGAGGCACACGCCGGGCGGGACGGGGAACCCTGCCGCGGTGAGCACACCGAGATTGGCCGCCTTGCCGCCGACGAGCGGCGGCATCCCGGCGTCGATCTCCTCGAACCTCAGGACCAGCGGAATCTCCATGGCACGCCTCCTGGAAGCAACGGTAAGCCTGCCCCGCACAATAAATCAACAAGTGATGAAATATGGTCTTTTTGCGTTCTTCCAGGCATGCGGGATCCCTCGGCGCGGCCGTGGGTCGGCCCGATGTCCGGGTTGGAGGGCTCGGCCTCGGAGGCGGGGGCGAGGCCGCCGCCCGCCGTCGTCGTTCGCCGTCGCCGTCGCCGTTCGCCCAGGGAGGAGCGCGGCGGTCGGTGGAGGGGTGGCGCGACCGGGGCCGGTCGGGGAGCGGGACGCAGGTCAGGGAGTGGGACGCAGGCGCACGCAGCAGTGGCCGGGGGAGGGGGCGAGGCGGGCGGTCAGACCGGCGGCGCCCAGGCCCTCCAGGAACCCGTCGAGCAGGCGCAGGTTCATCCCGCACACCAGCTCGGTGTGCTCCCGGGCCAGGCGGTGGAAGGGGCAGTTCCGCAGGACGACGTCACCGTCCTCGACGAGGGGTTCGTAGCCGTGCTCGGCGAGCGCGTCCAGCGCGGCCGTCCGGGGGTCGCGGTCGTCGGTGGCGCGCGCGGCCTCGCCGAGCTCGACGCCCAGCCGGTGGCGCGCCGGTCCAGGGCGGCCCGAGGCGTGCCGCCCGAGTGCTCGGCCTCGACGAGGGCGTCGGCCAGCAGCAGGCCAGCCAGGTCGTAGTGGCGCTCCGGCAGGGAGATCGCGATGTCGCAGGCCGGGCGGCGGTACAGCTTGGCCGGGCGGCCGGCGCCGGGCCCGGTGCGGCCCGTGCGCCGTTCGAAGACGACGTCGAGCAGGCCCTGGCCCGCGAGCCGTTCGAGGTGGAAGGCGGCGGTGGTGCGCGGCAGCCCCAGGGCCGCGGCGACCTCGTCGCGGCTGACCGGCTCCCGCTCCCCGGTGACGTGCTCGTACACCTGCCGGCGCGTCGGCTCGTCGAGTGCGGCGACGGCGGAGATCCGGGCGATCCTGCGCTCTTCCACGCCGACCACTCTATAACCAGTTCTCGTTGACGAAACAAAGCCGGGGGTCTACTTTCTAATTGAAGTCAATCCTGTTTTTAGAGGAGAAGCGCCATGACCGCTCGTGTGTCACCCATCGGTTCCTCCGGCCAGGCCATCTCGGCCGACCCTGCCTACCGGGCCTACCTGCTGTTGCGCACGGTCTTCACCGCGGCGCCGGTCCTGTTCGGGATCGACAAGTTCACCGGCCTGCTCGCCGACTGGCCGGCCTACCTCGCGCCGTGGATCGACTCCCTCGTCCCCGGCACCGCCCAGCAGGCCATGTACGGCGTCGGCGTCATCGAGATCGTCGCCGGGATCGCGGTCGCGCTGGCCCCGCGGTTCGGGGGCCCGCTCGTCGCCGCCTGGCTCGCCGGGATCATCGTCAACCTGCTGACCGTCCCGGGCTTCTACGACGTCGCCCTGCGCGACTTCGGCCTGCTGGCCGCCGCAGTGGCGCTCGCCCTGCTCGCCTCCCGCTACGAACCGTCCCGGCGCGGGGGCCCCTCGTCCTGAGCGGCCGCCGGACCTCCGGGCGGGCGGCTCCGCCGCCCGCTCGCCCGCTCCTGCAGGACGAGGCGGCGGGTCAGGGCAGCCGCAGGTCGGCGAAGACCGGGCGGTGGTCGGTGTCCGCCAGGGAGTGCACGCTGAAGGCGTCCACCGCCATCCGGGAGTCGGCCAGCACGTGGTCGATGGTCACGCCGGGGACCGACCCCCACTCCCGGTGCAGTCCGTACTGCGGCCAGGTCGCCGTCAGCCCCTGCCCGGTCGCGTCGGCCGCGTCGCGGTAGCCGCTGTCCAGCAGGTCGCGCACCGGCGGGTGGTCGAGCGTGGCGTTGAAGTCCCCGGCGAGGACCCGGAGCTCCCCGCCCGCGCGCGGCAGTGCCCGCAGCCCGTCGGCCCAGCACGGCATCTTGTAGTCGTAGCTCGGTGCGCACGGGTGCACGGAGACCACCTCGATCCGCCGCCCTCCCGGGTGCTCGACCACGGCCCGGGCCTGCCGGAACCGGCCCTTGGCGATCAGCGGCAGCTCGGAGAGGCGGTACCGGGAGTAGACGCCCGACCCGGAGAACCCGGGGTGGGAGCGGTCGACGGCGTACGGCAGGCGGGTGCGCAGCCCGGCCGCCTCCAGGCGCGCGACCGCCCCCGGAGTGAGCTCCTGCAACGTGAGCACGTCGGGGTCGAGGGTCCGCACCAGCTCCATGAGGCCCGCGGTGTCGCCCGCGCCCACCTTCAGGTTCGCGGCGAGCACCCGCAGCCGCTGCGACCCGGCGGGCGGGTCGCCGTCGGCGAAGTGCCGGGGGAGCACGGCCAGCGCGAGCGCGAGGCTCACCACGAGGGCGACGGCCGCCGCCGCCCGGCGGCGCAGTCCCAGGGCCAGCAACAGCGGCGCTCCCGAGGCCGCCGCCACATACGGGGTGAACGCCACCAGCGCCACCCACTGCCACACGGGAGTCCAGCCGGTGACCCGGAGCACCGCCCAGCCCGCGAACGGCAGCAGCGCCGTCCAGACCAGCGCGCCCGCCCACCT
Source organism: Planomonospora algeriensis (assembly GCF_977012225.1). NCBI lineage: Bacteria > Bacillati > Actinomycetota > Actinomycetes > Streptosporangiales > Streptosporangiaceae > Planomonospora > Planomonospora algeriensis. Next base: position 4,856 of record NZ_CDRNDK010000327.1, read on the forward strand.
CGATCGGATCATGAGGCGGAGCGTAGCGGTCATCCGTGCAGATTCCGTGAAGATCCATAGCGGATCCGGATGATCTCCTGGTCGCGGATGATGGGCGGAGAGTCCGGTCCATGGCATAACATGACTCTCTGATGCGTTGTGAACGCATACACGTAATGACCGCCCGGCGGCCGCCACCTGAAAGGGGCGGTATCTACCTCGGTCGAAGCCCACCATGACGGTGCGCTCCCGAGCCCGGGCCGCGTCCTCCGTCTGGAATCTCGACGGAGACGTCTCAGTGAAGTCCTACCTCGCGGTGCTCGGCACGCCCGGAGCCTGGCGGTTCCTCGCCCCCGCGCTCGTCGCCCGCCTGCCGTACGCCATGCTGCAGCTCGGCATCCTGCTGCTCGTGGAGTGGTCCACCGGCTCGTACGGCGCGGCGGGCATCGCCTCCGCGGCCGCCGCCGTGGCGCAGGCGCTGATCGGCCCGCAGACCGGCCGTCTCGCCGACCGGTACGGCCAGGCGAAGGTGCTCGTCCCCCAGGTCCTCGCGCACGCCGCCGCACTGGGCGGTCTGCTCGCGCTCGCCGCCGCGCACGCGCCGGGCGCCCTGCTGGTGGCCGTCTCGGCCCTGGCGGGCGGCTCGATGCCGCAGGTCGGCTCCATGGTCCGGACCCGCTGGGCCCACGTGCTCGGCGGCTCGGAGGGTTCGACGAAGCTGGGCACGGCCTTCGCGCTGGAGTCGATCACCGACGAGCTGACCTTCACCGTCGCCCCGGTGCTGCTGGTGGCCCTGTCGACCGGCTTCTCGCCCGTCTGGGCGCTGCTGGCGGCGCTGGTCATGGTGGTGGCCGGCACCCTGGCGTTCGCCGCGGTCCGCAGGGGGGCGCCCGAACCGATGCCGGTCCGGGTCCGCTCCCAGCACGGCGTGCTCCGGCTGCGCGGCGTGGCCGTGCTGGCGGCGGCGTTCGTCGCCCTCGGCACGGTCTTCGGCAGCCTCCAGGTCGGCATCACCTCGACGACCGCCGCCCTCGGCCAGACCGGCGCCGCGGGACCCGTCTACGGCACGTTCTCCGCCGCCAGCATGGTCGGCGGCATCCTCTACGGGCTCATCCGCTGGAAGGCCGGGGCCGCGCACCGGCTGGCGGCCGCCGTCGGCCTGCTCTCCGCGGCGACGATCGCGCTCACCTTCGCCGGATCCGTCCCGGTGCTGTACGGCACGGCGGCCCTGGCCGGGTTCGTCATCGCCCCCGCGGTGATCACCGGCTACACCCTGGTGGAGCAGCTGGTCCCCACCGAGGTCAGGACCGAGGCGTTCACCTGGCTCAACGGCGCGATCGGCCTGGGCATCGCCACCGGCGCGGCCGTGGCGGGCCAGCTGGTGGACCGGTTCGGCACCGGTTTCGCGTTCCTGGTCCCGCCGGTCACCACCGGCCTGGCCGCCCTGCTGGTCCTGGCCTTCCTGCGGCGCCTCGCCCCCGCGGGGGGCGCCTCCACGGCCCGGGAGCTGGTCACGACCGCCTGACGCCCGTCAGGCGCGGGCGGCCTGGGCGGCGCGGCGGGCCTCGCGGCGCTCGACGAAGCGCGAGGCGGTGACCTCGGTCCGGGCCAGGAAGTCGGCGAGCTCCTCGCGGGCCTTCTCGCCCTCGGCGTCGAGCCCGCCCATGTCGAAGACGGCCCACTGGCGCAGGACCGGCATGAGCACGTCGTCGAGGTGCAGGCGCAGGTCGTAGATGCCGGCGTTGGCGATGACGAGGGCCTTGCGGGTGAAGCCCTCGATGCCGGTGCCGGGCATCTGGAAGGTGGTGACCACGTCGGTGACGGCGCGCATGGTCTGGCTCGGGGTGAGCTGGAAGGCCGCGTTGAGCAGGTTGCGGTAGAAGAGCATGTGCAGGTTCTCGTCGGCCGCGATCTTGGCGAGCAGCCGCTCGCAGTTCGGGTCCTGGGAGGCCTTGCCGGTGTTGCGGTGGGAGATGCGGGTGGCCAGCTCCTGGAACGAGACGTAGGCCAGGGAGTGGAGCACCCCCTCGTAGGAGTTGGTGAAGCCCTCGCCCATGTGCGTCATCCGGGCCCGCTCCAGGGCGACCGGGTCCACGGCGCGGGTGACCGTCAGGTAGTCGCGGATCGCGGTGCCGTGGCGGCCCTCTTCGGCGGTCCAGCGGTGCACCCAGGTGCCCCAGGCCGCGTCGCGGCCGAAGGTCGTGGCGATCTCGTGGTGGTAGCTGGGGAGGTTGTCCTCGGTCAGCAGGTTCACGATGAGGGAGATGCGCGCCTCTTCGGGGATCTCCGAGTCGGTCGGCGACCAGGGCTCGCCGCCGAACAAGCCGTCGTAGTCCCTGCCCTCGGACCACGGGATGTACTCGTGCGGGAACCACTCCTTGGCGACCTTGAGGTGCCGGTCCAGCTCACCGGCGACGACGGGCTCAAGCTCAAGCAGCAGCTCGGTCTGACTGAACTCTCGCATGGGGCTTCTCCCTCGCAGATTACGGAACCGTAACCTACGTTAGCGTAGGTAAAAGTGCGCCCGGTTAGTGTGAACGACCCTATTTATTGACCGATGGTTTGTGGTTTTCCTACTTGTGTTGGAGGACCGGCACCCCGGACCCGTGCCCGGCGGAGGCCGGACGCCGCAGCGGCGCCGCCGCCCCCTCCGCCGGGC
>NZ_CDRNDK010000328.1:0-7431 GCF_977012225.1 Planomonospora algeriensis
CGCCGGGCGCCAGGCGGACAGGTCCAGGCCGTTGGAGACCACGTGCACCGGCACGCCCGGTCCGGCCACCGCGCGGATCGGCCGGGCCGCGGCCTCGCTCACCGCGGTGCCCACCAGCCCCCAGCGCTGCCAGCCGTACAGCGTCCGCAGACTCCGGTAGATCCCCCGGGTGACCGGGTCCCACATGCTGTGCACGGTCACCACCAGCGGCAGCCCGGCGCGCGCCGCGGCGCGCACGCCCATCCAGGCGAACGGCGAGACCGCGCCGGTGTGCACGTGCACCACGTCCGGCCGCCGCGCCGCCATCAGCCGGAGCAGGTGCCCCGTCCCGGCGGGATGGACCGGCAGGTCGAAGGGGAGGTTCGCGACGGTCCGGTGTACCCCCGGCAGGGGCTCCCCCGGGGTCGCGGTCACCACCTCGGCGTCGTGCCCCGCCGCGAGCTGCGCCCGGACCAGATCGGCGACCTGCACCTCGATCCCCCCGAGGCGCGGCAGGTAGCAGTCACTGACGTGGATGATCCTCACGCTGCCAGCGTAGCCCCGCGTGAGATCATGTCCGGGTGCGCGCTTCCGTGATCCGCCCGTCCGCCCCCCGCACCGCCGTGTTCTTCCACGCCCACCCCGACGACGAGGCCCTGCTGACCGCGGGCACCATGGCCATGCTCGCCGCCGAGGGCCACCGCGTGGTGCTCGTCGTGGCGACCTCCGGCGAGCGCGGCCAGGCCGACCTGGCGCCCGGCGAGGCGCTCGGCGAGGCCCGGATCGCGGAGCTGTACAAGTCGGCCGCCGCGCTCGGCTGCGCCCGCGTGGTGAACCTCGGCTACGGCGACTCCGGGCTGGCCCCCGGCGGCGGGATCGCCCAGGACCGGCCGCCGAACGCGTTCATCGACGCCGACGGCGAGGAGGCGGCCCGGCGGCTGGCCGCGATCCTCACCGAGGAGAAGGCCGACCTGCTGACCACCTACGACCCGGCCGGCGGCTACGGCCACCCCGACCACGTGCAGGTGCACCGGGTGGGCGGCCGGGCCGCGCAGCTCGCGGGCACCCCGATCGTGCTGGAGGCGACGGTCAACCGCGACCCGCTGCTACGGGGCCTCAAGCTGGCCCGCCGGTTCTACCCGCAGCTGGACGTGCGGGCCTTCGAGCGGGCCTACTCCCGGGGTGAGGAGATCACCCACCGGGTGAACGTGCGCCGGTTCGCCCGGCAGAAGCGGGCCAGCATGGCCGCCCACGCCACCCAGGCCACCGGGGCCGACACCCGGACCCTGGGCGTGATGCTCAAGGTCCCCGGCCCGCTGTACCGGCTGGTCTTCGGCACCGAGTGGTACGTCCGGCGGGACGTCCGGCCGGCGAGAGGCTGAGGCACCCCTTCGAAACTCCTCCCAAAGCATGAGGCCCGTACCGGCACACTTGTTCCGGGAGGGCATATGAAGAACAGATGGGTCCAGATCGGCCTGTCGGCCGCGTCGCTGGGCCTGGCCGCCGCACTGGTGGTCTTCCTGCCGCAGATCGTGCAGGCGATGACGGGCAAGACCGTCTCCTGGACGGAGATCGGCGCCCGCTTCGCCGCGCTGAGCTGGCAGGCGGTGGCGCTGATGGCCGTCCTCTGGCTGGCCAGCCTGCTCGCCTACACGTTCGTGCTGACCGCCTCCCTGCCCGGCCTGACCCACCTGCAGGCCCTCACCCTGAACGCGGGCGGCAGCGCGGTGAGCAACCTGCTGCCCTTCGGCGGCGCGCCGGGGTCGCGCTGACCTTCGCGATGACGAAGGGGTGGGGTTTTCCCGCCCGCGCCGTCGTCGTCTCCACGCTCTCCAGCGGCGTCTGGAACACGCTGTTCCGGTTCGTGCTGCCCGCCGTGGGCATCCTGGCGCTGCTGGCCAGCGGCAAGGCGCTCAGCCCCGCCGTCGTCCAGGCGGGCTGGGCCGGGGCCCTGTCCATCCTGGTGCTCGTCTCCGTGGCGGGCGCCGCGCTCTACTGGGACCGCGCCGCCGCCCTGCTCGGCCGCGCCCTCGACGCCCTCACGCGGCTGGCGCCCTCGGCGGTCCGCCCCGGCGAGCACGCCGCCTCGGCCGCCCTGGAGCGGCTGCGCGCCGACACCTCCGCGGTCGTGCGGACCCGCTGGCGCGGGCTGACGCTGGGCATGGTCTCCTTCCTCGGCCTCCAGTGGCTGGTCCTGGTCTGCTGCCTGCACGCGACGGGCGCCTACCCGGGCCTGGCCCAGTCGATCGCCGCCTTCGCGCTGTCGCGGGTCCTGACCACCGCCCTGGTCACCCCGAGCGGGACCGGGATCATGGAGGCCGGGACCATCGGCGCGCTGGTCTTCTTCGGGGTGCCCGCCGATTCGGCGACCGCCGCCGCACTGCTTTTCGGGTTCTGGACCTACACTGTCGAAATCCCCTTCGGAGGTCTGGCCCTGGGCGCGTGGGCGCTCCTGCGCCGACGCGAGGGCGCCCAGGCGGCGCCCGCCGAGGAGCCGGCCGGCCGTAGGGGTGCCGCGGACCCCGCCCCGGCAGGGCCCACCGGCACCCCGGGGTGCCAGCACCTGCCAGATGGGGAAAAACCTTGTGCGCGATTCGAAGGCACGCATAGCGTGACTGCTGACATGGTGGCGTTCCGGGTTCTCGGTCCGGTCGAGGCGTACTCCGGTGACAACGGGGGTGACGACGGGCTCGACCTCGGCGGGCTGCGGCAGCGTGCCGTGCTCGCCCGGCTCCTCGTCGCCCGGGGCCAGGTCGTCCCGGTCGACACTCTGCTGTACGACCTGTGGGACGACGACGCCGCCAAGGGCGCGCAGTCGGGCCTGCAGGTCTACATCTCCCGCCTGCGCCGGGTCCTGGAGCCCGGCCGGCCGCGCGGCGGCCCCAACCGGCTGCTGGTGACCGTGGCCTCCGGCTACGCGCTGCGGGTGGCCCCCGACCAGGTCGACGCACTGCGCTTCGAGTCGCTGGTCCGCGCCGCCGGGGAGCAGCTGGAGGGCGACGACCCCGCCTCCGCCCGGGTCCGGCTGGAGAAGGCCCTGGGCATGTGGCGCGGCACGCCGTACTCCGAGTTCGCCGACCAGCCGTGGGCCGAGGCGGAGGTGAACCGGCTGACCGAGCTGCGGCTGGTCGCCCGCGAACGGCACGCCGACAGCGGCCTGCGGCTGGGCATGCCGTCGGAGGCGGTGCCCGACCTGGAGGCGCTGACCACCGAGCACCCCCTGCGCGAGGAGGGCTGGCGGCTGCTCGCCCTGGGCCTGTACCGGTGCGGGCGGCAGGGCGACGCGCTGGCCGCGCTGCGCCGGGCCCGCACGATCCTCGCCGACGAGCTGGGCATCGACCCCGGCCCGGCGCTGCGCAAACTGGAGTCCGACATCCTGTCCCAGGACCCCGGCCTGGAGCTGCCCGTCCCGCAGGGCAGGCAGCGCCCGGTGGTCCCGGCCGACACCTGGCCGCCCCGGCCCGCCGCGGCTGGCCCCGGTCGAGCCGCCGCCGCTGGAGCCCGAGCCGTTCGTGGGCCGCGACGCCGAGCTGGAGCGGCTGACCACGGCCGCGGCCCGGACCGGCCGCTTCACCGTCGCGGTGATCAGCGGTGACGCGGGCGCGGGCAAGAGCACGCTGGTCCGCCAGCTCACCATGCGCCTGTCGGCCGATGGCTGGGGCACCGCCTCCGGCGCCTGCCCGGACAGCAGCGCCACCCCGCCCGGCTGGGCCTGGGTGGAGATCCTGCGCACCCTGGTGGGCATGGCCGGTCCCGGCGAGTACGCCCCGCTGCTCGCCCCGCTGCTGGACGACACCGCCCCCGACCCCGACGACGACCAGGCGTCCGGCGGCTTCCGGCTGCACCGGGCGGTGGGCGGCTACATCGCCGCGATCGCGCGCGACACCCCGATCCTGCTCACGCTGGAGGACCTGCACTGGGCCGACGACCAGACGCTGGCGCTGCTGCGCGCGCTGCCGAGCCTGCTGGCCGGCAGCCGGGTGCTGCTGGTGGTCACCTGCCGTGACAGCGAGCTGACCGACCGGCAGGCCGAGGTGCTGGCCGCGCTGGCCCGCCTCGGCCCGGTCCGGGTGGCCCTGTCCGGGCTGGACCCCAAGGCGGTGGCCGAGCTGGTCCGGGCGACCTGCGTGCGCGAGGTGGACGAGGAGGCCGTCGAGAGCATCGTGGAGCGGACCCGCGGCAACCCCTTCTTCGTCCGCGAGACCGTGCGCCTGCTCGACGCCGAAGCGGTCAGCGACCGCGCCACGGCCGCCGAGGTGATCTCCGGGGTGCCGTCCGGCGTGCGCGACGTGCTGCGGCGGCGCATCTCCCGGCTGCCCGCCGCCGCCCAGCAGATCCTGCTGCAGGCCGCGGTGATCGGCCGCGACGTCGACGTGGACGTGCTGGTGGACGTGGCCGGCGACGAGGACGCGGTCGTCGAGGCCGTGGAGGCGGCGCTGCTGGCGGGCCTGGTCACCGAGCCGGGTCCCGGCCGGCTCCGCTTCGACCACGACCTGATGCGCGACACGCTCTACTCCGACGCCTCGCGGCTGCGCCGTTCCCGGCTGCACGCCGCGGTGGCCGCGGTGATCGAGCGCAGGAGCCCCGGGGACGTGGCCGCACTGGCGCACCACTACGACGCGGCCGGGACCACCGAGACCGCGGTCAAGGCGGTGCACTACGCCGGGCTCGCGGCCGAGCAGGCCGAGCGCCGCTTCGCCCACCGGGAGGCGGCCACCCTCTGGGAGCAGGCCGTCGCCGCCTTCGACCGCTCCGGCGTGACCCAGACCCCGGAGACCGCCCGTGAGCGGCTGCTGCTGACGCTGCGGCTGATCAGGGCGCTGGCGCTGTGCGGGGACATGGCGGCGGCCCGCCGCCACCGGCGCGAGGCGATGGAGGCGGCCCGCCCGCTGGGCGACCTGGAGCTCACCGCCCGGGTCGCCGCCTCGCTGGCCGTACCGCACAAGGGCATGGCCCGCGACTTCACCCGGACCGCGTGGGAGATCGTGGACGTCGCCGAGCGGGCGCTGGTGGAGCTGCCCGCCGCCGAGCAGTCGCTGCGGGCCAGCCTGCTGGCCACGGTCGCGCTGGAGCTGGAGGGCTCGGCCACCTCCCGGGGCGAGCAGGCCTCGCTGGAGGCCGAGGAGCTGGCCCGCCGGACCGGCGACCCGGCGCTGCTGGCGACCGCGCTGAGCGGGCGCCTGCGCCAGTCGTACGGCATCGCGCCGGTCGGCGAGCGGGAGGTCATCGGGCGGGAGCTGCTCCAGGTCGGCGAGGCCAGCGGGCAGGTCGCGGTGCAGGCCCTGGCCCACCTGGTGCTGATGGAGTGCTCGGCCGCCTCGGGCGCGTTCGCCGAGGCCGACGCGCACGTCGCCGCGGCCGAGCGGCTGGCCCGGCAGTACGGCCTGCCCGCGCCGGTCGCCGTCGGCGCGTGGTACGCCGGGCAGCGCCTGATGATCGCCGGTGACTTCCCCGGCGCGGAGCGGGCCTACCGCCAGGCCGCGCGGCTGACCGCCCGGGCCGGGATGCTGGAGGGCCGCCAGGACCTGCCGCTGATCACCACCTTCTGCCTGCGGCTGGTCAACGGCCAGGCCGCGGAGATGGTGGAGCCGCTGGCCGAGGCGCACCAGCGCGGCGCCAAGTGGACGCTGGACGCCTACGCGGTGGCGCTGGCCTCGGCGGGGCACGAGCGCGACGCGCGGGCGGTCATCGCGGTGAAGACGCCGGTGCGGCCGGACTTCCTCTACGAGCTGGCGCTGATCTGGCGGGCGCTGGCGGGCATGCTGCTCGACGACCGGGAGCGGATGGTCGAGGCCTACGACACGCTGAAGCCGTTCTCGGAGCGGATCGCGGGGGCGGGCACCGGCGTGGTCGCGCTCTGGCCGGTCGCGCTGACGCTCGGCGACCTCGCGCTCCGGCTGGGCTTCACCGACGCGGCGCGGTCCTACTACGCCAAGGCGCTGGAAGTGGCCGAGCGGGTCGGCGTGCCCCGCTGGGTCGAGGCGGCGCGGCGCTCCCTGAACGGCTGAACCCGTCCGGCGCGGTCGGCCCGGGCGGGTCCTGCTTCCCGGGGTCTCCGCAGGGGCGGGCGGTCCGGGTCCGCTGGGTCAGCAGCTGACCATGAACTTCTCGCTGCGCAGCGTGGCGCCGCCGTCGACCGAGAGCTTCACCCGGTACAGGCCGGGGTTGCCGACGATCCGGGGCTCCCACTCGGCGGTCCGGCTCGCACCGGTGAAGCCCGCGCCCGAGGTGAGGTAGGTCCGCCAGGTCTTGGTGGCCGGGCTCCAGCGCTGCAGGCTCCAGTCGTAGGAGACGGTGTCCTGGGGGTCGGGGTTGCCGACCACGCCGCGCACCCGGTAGGTCCGGTCGCAGCGCCCGCCCGAGGGGATCTCGTCGACGGCCACCGTGCCGGGCTCCGGCGCCCGCTCCGCGGCGGACTTCCCCGCCTGCGCCGACAGGGTCACCGTCCGCACCCGCTCCGGTCCGGCGGCCTCCGCCCGGGCCGAGCCGTCCAGCGACTCCGCCCCCGCGTAGAGCGCGGCGAAGACGAGTGTGGCCGACAGCAGTCTCAGGACGGTCGCGGTTCCACTGGCGACCACCGGTACGACGCTGCTCCGCGGGCTCATGACAGGCACCTCTCCTTCGTTCCACCCCAGGTGTACGGCGGAGCAGTTGATCCGTGCTTGCGGACTGCTTGCAGTGGCCTTCAAGGTCTAAAGTGAGGTAAGCCTGACCTAAGACCCCAAAAGGTCAGGCACCACGATCATGGCGGTGACGTTCACAGATGCGACCCCTCTCGGCGGCCATTCCCGACCCCACCTCCGCCTCCGTCTTCGGCCTGCCGCTCTGGCTCTGGGTCGTGCTGGGCGGGGCGGCCCTGTTCGGCGCGTTCCAGGCCTACTACTGGATCGGCCACGCGCTCGGCCCCCGGCTGTACGCCTCCCGGGTCGGCCGCCGGATCAGGCCCGAGCACGTGCGGGCGGCCGAGAACGCGGTGCGCCGCTGGGGCGCGCTCGCCGTCTACGGCTGCTTCTGGGTCCCGGTGCTGCGGCACACGCTGCCGTGGGTGGCGGGCGTGCTGCGCGTCTCCTACCCCTGGTACGTCGTGGCCAGCGCGCTCGGCTGCCTGACCTGGGTGCCGGTCACCTCCTTCGGCCTGTACTCGGTGATCTGGGGTTGGGTGGGGCTGGCCGGGGAGTCGCCTCTCGCGGCGGGCGCCGTCGCCGCCGCCGTGGTCGCCGCGGTCGTCCTCCTCGTCCGGTGGCGCCGCCGCCGGGCCGCCCGCCGCGCCGAGGAGGCGCGGCTCTCGCGGAGCCCCGAGGCGCTCTGCCACGATGACTCGCATGCCTAACGGGGGAATCCGCCTGACCGCCTGCGCCGCCGTGACGGGATTGACCGGACTGACCGGGCCGCCCGCCCTGGCCGCTCCCGCCGGACCGGCCGCCCGACCGACCCGGTCGCCCTGGCCGCTCC
>NZ_CDRNDK010000329.1:0-7398 GCF_977012225.1 Planomonospora algeriensis
CGCCTCCGCGGCCGCCGCCGTCGGCGCCGGCTCGACAGCCCGCCTCGGCCACCCGCCGGCACTGCGCGCCGAGCCCCGTCCCCGGCCGCCCCTTCACCGTCTTCCTCCCATGGAGGACCACGACACCCGGCCGGAGCGAAGACCGGCCGTATCCCGGTGTTTCTCCCAGCAGAAAACGGACATGAGCCACCTTAATGCCATAGATTCTCGGGGGTGCTCATGAGTTCGAAGTCACGGCAGACGAAGGCCCAGCACGAGCAGCGGAAGACCTCCTCCACCCAGCGGAAGCAGGCCGGCCCCGTCCCCACCGGCGGCACGCCCTCCCGCGCGGGCAAGGCGAGCGGAGTGCACGGCGCCGACCATCCCGGCGGCAGCACTCAGGCACAGCGCATGGCCAAGCAGTCCCTCCCGCTCCGCCGGGGTCAGCGTTCCGGGTCGGGCCGCCCGTCATCCTGAGGGCGGTGCGGGAACGTCTGAGGGCGGCGTGGGGACGTCCTGACGGCGGGATGGGGACGTCCTGAGGACGTCCCGGCCGGGGGCGGGAGCGGCCGGCGTGACCGCTCCCGCCCCGGCCGGTGGCACGCGCCCGGCCGGAACCGGGAGCGGCGCCCGGCCGGTCCCGGTTCCGGATCCCGGCGGCGCCGGAGGATCCGGCGGTCAGCCGCCGAGCAGCTCCAGCGCCTCCTCGTCGGTCATGCCGGCCAGCTCCTCGATCAGCAGCTCCTCCACCGCGGCGGCCAGCTCCGCGATCGTGGCGCGGGCGAAGACGGTGCGGACGGGGACCTCCACGCCGGTCGCGCGGCGGATCCGTGCGGCCACCCGCGTGGCCAGCAGGGAGTGCCCGCCCAGCGCGAAGAAGTCGTCGAACACGCCGGGACCGGTGACGCCGAGCAGTTCCTCCCAGATCCCGGCCACCAGCTTCTCCGCGTCGGTGCGGGGCGGGACCCGCCCGGCGGCCGGGACGAGGTCCGGTTCGGGCAGGGCCGCGCGGTCGACCTTGCCGCTCGAGGTCAGGGGCAGCGCCTCCAGCCGCACCCAGGCGGCCGGGACGAGCTGCCGGGGCAGCACGCGTTCCAGCCGGGCGCGGAGCTCGGCCGGATCCGCCGTGCCGGTGAAGTAGGCGATCAGCTCCTCACCGCGGACGGTGACGAACGCCTGCCCCACCTCCGGATGATCGAGCAGCCTGCTCTCGACCTCTCCGGGCTCGATCCGGAAGCCCCGCACCTTGAGCTGGCCGTCCAGCCGTCCCAGGAACTCCAGCCGACCGTCGAGGCGGCGGCGGGCCCGGTCGCCGGTCCGGTAGCGGCGCGCGCCCGGCGGGCCGTACGGGTCGGGGACGAACACCGCCGCGGTCAGCGACGGCCTGCCGAGGTAGCCGCGCGCCACCCCCGCCCCGCCGATGACGAGTTCGCCCGCCGCGCCCGCCGGGAGCGGCCGGCCTCGTCCGTCCAGCACGTGGATCCAGGTCTCGCCGATCGGCCGCCCGATCGGCGGGCGGCCCGAGGCCGCGTCGGCGCCCAGGTCGGCGGCGGTGGCGATGACCGCGGCCTCGGTCGGCCCGTAGGTGTTGACCAGCCGGACCCGGTCGGCGAACCGGGTCCGCCAGCGTTCGACCGCCGCCGCCGCGACCTGCTCCCCGCCCAGGATCACCAGGCGCAGCCCGGGCGGCCAGGCCACCTCCTCCTGCTCCTCCACCAGCGCGTGCCAGTAGGCGGTGGGCAGGTCCAGCACGGTGACCCGCCGGCCCGCCGGGGTGGCGAGCACCTCCGGCAGACTGGTGGCCCCGTCGGGGAGCAGCACCAGCGCGGCGCCCGCCGCCAGCGTGGGGAAGACCTCCTCGACGTGCGCGTCGAAGCCGAGCGAGGCGAACTGGACCACGTGGTCGCCGGGGGCCAGGCCGTAGGCGGAGCGCATCCACCGCACCCGTGCGGTGACGGCCCCGTGCTCCACGACCACGCCCTTGGGGCGCCCGGTGGAGCCCGAGGTGGTGATCACATAGGCCGCGTCCGCCGACCGGACCGCCGCGGGCCCCGCACCCGCCTCCGTGATCGCCGGAGGCTCCGCGTCCGTCCCCGTGGCCGCCGTACGGGTACGGCCCGGCTCCGGGTCTCCGGCCGCCGGGCCGGACGGATCGATCGCGAGACGGCCGGGGGGGAAGGCTCCGCCGGGTGAGCACGTGGACGACCGAGGCGTCGGCCAGGGAGAAGGCGAGCCGTTCGTCGGGGTCGTCCGGATCGAGCGGCAGGTAGGCCGCGCCGGCCCGCCACACGGCGAGCAGCGCGACGATCGCCTCGACCGAGCGCGGCAGGCAGACACCGACGATGTCACCGGGGCGCACCCCGCTCTCCCCGAGCACGCCGGCCAGCGCGTCCGCGCGGGCCAGCAGTTCCCCGTAGGAGACCTGCGTCCCGCCGCAGACCACGGCCACCGCGCCGGGCGACCGCCGCGCGACCTCGGCGATCATCTCCGGAACCGTCCCGGCATCCTTCGGCGTCCCGGCCTCCGCGGCGCCCGGAGCGTCCGCGGCGTCTCCGGGGAGCCCGGCGGGCGCCGCGGCCCTGGCGACCCCGGTGGTCCCGGCGCCCGGGGCACGGCCGTCGCCGCCCGGCGGTTCCGTTCCTCCGGGCACGGCCTGGGCACGGATCTCCGCCTCGTCCTCCTCCGTCCAGATCCGCAGGTCCGAGATCGCGACGTCCGGCTCGGCCGCGACGGACTCCAGCAACCGGGCGAACCGCCCGGCCAGGCGCCGCACCGCCTCCGGGCCGAACAGCCCCGTGTCGCAGCAGAGCGAGATGTCCAGCCCGTCGGCGTCCGACCAGACCTCGACCAGCAGGTCGCTCTTGGCCTGCCGGAACCCGGCTTCGAGCCCGGTCACCTCCAGGTCCCCGAACGGCCGCCGGGGGCCGCCGTCCTGGGTGTGCAGGATCAGCATCGACGGCAGCAGCGACTCCGCCCGCCCGTCGAGCCGTTCGAACGGCACGGAGGAGCCCGCCATCGCGCCCAGGACCTCGCCCCGCATGCGGGCGATCAGTTCGGTGAAGGACGGGTCGCCGCTCAGGTCGCCCCGGAGGACCACCGTCTGGGAGACGTACCCGACCATCGCCTCCAGTTCGACCCGGTCCCGGCCCGAGAAGACGCTGCCGACCAGGATGTCGGTCTGCCCCGTGTGCCGGGAGAGCAGCACCTGGTAGGCCGCCATGAGCACGGTGAACAGCGTGGTGCGCCGCTCCCCGGCCAGCCGTTCCAGCCGCCGGGCCGTCGCCGGCGGCAGCCGCAGCCGGTGGAAGTCCCCCTCCCCGCTCGCCGTTCCCTCGCGGAAGGGCAGCTCCGGCGGCGGCGGGTCGGCCAGCTTCTCCCGCCAGTACGGCACCGCGCGCCCGGCCCGGCTCCGCTGCCAGAGGGCGTGGTGGACGGCCTGGACGGGCAGCGGGGCGAGCTGCGCCGGGACGCCGGAGACGCGGGCCGTGTAGCACGCGGCCAGGTCGTCCAGGATCACGTTGAGCGACCACCCGTCGGCGATGATGTGGTGCATCGTCACGCAGAGCACGTGCTCGTCGTCGCCGAGGCGGATCACCGTGATCCGCAGGGGCGGTCCCTGCGCCAGGTCGAACGGGGCGTTGGCCCGTTCGGCCATGATCAGGTCGGCCTCCCGGCGGTCCCGCGCGACCTGCCAGTCGACGGCGGCGGGCGCCGGGGGCTCGACCACGGCCCAGGGCGCCCCCTCCTCCTCGGTGAAGCGGGTGCGCAGGCTCTCGTGGCGGGCCAGGACGTCGTCGAACGCCCCGGTGAGCGCGGCCCGGTCGAGCGGGCCGCGCAGCGCGCGCACGAGGTAGAGGTTGTAGGCGGCGTTCTCCGGGTCGAGACGCTGCAGGAGCCAGAGCCGCTCCTGCGCCGGGGACAGGGGCGCCCTCATGCGCCCGGCGCCAGTTCGTCGAAGAGGGCGGCCAGTTCCTCGGCGCTGAGCCCGTCGAGCTGCTCGCGCAGCGCCGCCATGTCCATCAGGTCCGGCCCGTCGTCCGCTCCGTCGCCCGTACGGTCGAGCTCCCGGGCGAACCCGGCCACCGTGGGGTTCTCGAACAGCGCCACGATCGGCACCGCGACGCCGAACAGCACCTGCACCCTGGCGATGATCTGGGCGGCCGTGAGCGAGTGCCCGCCGAGCTCGAAGAAGTCGTCGTCGACCCCGACCGGTTCGTCCAGGCCGAGGACGTCGGTCCACATCGCGGTCAGCTCCTTCTCCTCCGGGGTGGACGGGGCCCGGTAGGGGGTCCCGGTGACCCGCGCCCAATCGGGGTACGGCAGCGCCGCGCGGTCCAGCTTGCCGTTGGGGGTGAGCGGCAGCCGGTCGAGGAGCACCAGGTGGGCGGGGACCATGTACTCGGGCAGGCTCGCCCGTAACCGGGCGCGCAGCACCGGCCAGAGACCGCCCGCGCCGCCGGTGTCCCCCGCACCGCCCGTGTCCGTTGCGCCACCGGTGTCCCCCGCACCGCCCGCCTCACCTGGGCCGTCCGGGCCCCCGAGGGCTCCGAGGGCTCCGGGTGCTCCGGGGTCTCCGGGGTCTCCCGCCGGGACGACGTAGGCGACCAGCCGGGGCAGCCCGTCCGGCCCCTCGCGCACGGCGGTGGCGGCCTGCCGTACCTCCCCGGCCGCGCGCAGGGCGGTCTCGATCTCGCCGAGCTCGATCCGGAAGCCGCGGATCTTGACCTGCTGGTCGGCCCGGCCCAGGTACTCCAGGCGTCCCGCGGTGCCGATCCTGGCCAGGTCTCCGGTGGCGTACATACGCGCGCCCGGCCGGCCGGAGAAGGGGTCGGGCAGGAAGCGGGCCGCGGTCAGGGCGGGCTGGCCGTGGTAGCCGCGCGCCACCCCGGCGCCGCCGATGTGCAGCTCCCCCACCTCCCCCTCCGGCACCGGGTCGCCCGCGGCGTCCAGCAGGTACAGGGCGGTGTCGGCGATCGGCCCGCCCAGGTCCACCGGGGCCGGGGAGGGCGGGACGGGACCGGCCGTGGACCACACGGTCGTCTCCGTCGGGCCGTACACGTTCCACAGGCGGGCGCCGCCGGAACCGAGCACGTCGGCGAGGTCGCGAGGGAGCGCCTCTCCCCCGCACAATCGCGTCCGGACCGTCTCCGGCACCCCGCCGGCCTCCAGCAGGATGCGCCAGGTCGCCGGGGTGGCCTGCATGACCGTGATCCGCTCCTCGGCCGCCAGCGCGCGCAGCGCCGGGCCGTCGGCCACCCGGTCGGCGGAGGCCACCACGAGCCGGGCGCCGCAGGCCAGCGGGAGCAGCAGTTCCAGCACCGAGATGTCGAACGAGAGCGTGGTGACGGCGAGCCAGCGGTCGGCGGGGGTGAGCTCCAGCAGGGAGGAGAACGATCCGATCAGGTTGGCCACCGCACCGTGCGGCACCGCCACGCCCTTGGGCCGCCCGGTGGATCCGGAGGTGTAGATCAGGTAGGCCAGGTCGCCCATCGGGCCGTCCGGGGCGGACGGGCCGCCCGCAGCGGGGCGCACGCCGGGGACCGTGCCGTCCGGGGCGAGCGCCAGCGTGCGGGGCGTCCCGCCGGGCAGCCGCGCGTCCACGCCGTCCTGGGTCAGCACCAGGCCGAGCCCCGCGTCCTCGCGCATCAGCCGGAGCCGGTCGGCGGGGAAGGCGGGGTCGAGCGGGACGTACGCGCCGCCGGCGGCCCAGACGGCCAGCACCGCGACCACCATCCCCACGGTGCGCTCCATGCAGATCCCGACCGGGACCTCCGGGCCCACGCCCCGCTCGCGCAGGAGCGCCGCCAGGGCGTCGACCCGCTCGTGCAGCCCGCGGTGGGTCAGTTCGCCCCCGGGCCCGCTCACCGCCACCGCGTCGGGCGTCAGGTCCCGGCGGCGCCGTGTCAGCTCCAGCGTCGTCAGCGGCGGCGTCGGCGTTGTCGGCGGCGTTGTCGGCGGCGTTATCGGCGTCAGCACCGTTCGTCTCCCTTCCATCTCGGATCCGCGGCCGGATCCCCGTGCCGGGTCCACGTCAGCCGCCCGCCAGCTCGGACAGCCGGAGGTCCGGGTCGGTCCCGGCGCGTTCCAGCAGGCCGGTGAAGACGCGGGCGAACCGCCGCGCGGTCTCCGGCGTGAACAGGTCGCAGCCGTAGTCGAGGACCCCGCCCAGTCCTTCGCCCGCGCGCCAGGCGTCCACGGAGATCTCCGCCCTGGTACGGCCCGCGGCCGGAACCGGGTAGACCTCGACCTCCAGGTCCCCCATCGACGTGCGCAGCAGGTCGTCCTTGGGCATGTTGTGCAGGTTGAACATGGCCTGCAGCAGCGGCGGGCGGCTCAGGTCCCGCGGCAGGCGCAGCGCCCCGAGGATCTGCTCGAAGGGCGCGTCGGCGTGCTGGAGCCCGCGCAGCAGGGTGACGCGAGTGCGTTTGAGCAGCTCCCGGAAGGTGGGGTCGCCGGACAGGTCGGCGCGGAGCACCAGGGTCGTGGAGAAGTACCCGATCAGCGGGGCCAGCTCGGTCCGGCCGCGCCCCGCGACCGGCACCCCGACGCAGAGGTCGTCCTGGTCGGCCAGCAGCCCGAGCGCGGCCTGGTAGGCCGCGACCAGGGCCATGAACAGCGTGCAGCGTCCCTGGCGGGCGACCTCCTCCAGCCGGGCGACCGTCTCGCCGGGCACCAGCAGGGGTTCCTGCCCGCCGCGTCCCGTCCACCGGGCCGGGCGGGGCAGGTCGCCCGGCAGGTCCAGGACGGGAACCCCGGCCAGGGTGCGGGTCCAGTACTCCAGCCGGGCCGTGCGGTCGCGCCGCCTGTCCTCGACGGCGAAGTCGGTGTACTGCATCGGCAGCTCCTCCAGCGCGGGTTCGCGCCCCTCGCGCCGGGCCGCGTAGCACTCGGCCAGCTCCCGCATGAGGACGTCCAGCGACCAGCCGTCGACCACGATGTGGTGCAGGACCAGGCACAGCAGATGGGTCCCGTCGTCCAGCCGCAGCAGCGCCGCCCGCAGCGGCGGGTCCGCCGCCAGGTCGAACGGCCGGTTGATCAGCTCCACCACGGCCGGCGCCGGATCCCCGGCGACCTCGGCGAGCTCCAGCGGGACCGGCCCGGCCGGCGTGACGACCTGCACCGGGCGGTCGCCGGCCAGCCGGAACCGGCTCCGCAGCACGTGGTGCCGCCCGGCGACGCGGGTGAGGGCCCCGGTGAGGGCCCCGGCGTCGACCGGGCCGCGCAGCCGTACGCACCAGGGGGTGTTGTAGACGGTGTCGGCCGGGTCGAAGCGGTTGAGGAACCAGAGCCGTTCCTGGCCGAAGGAGAGCGGCCAGGAACGGTCCGCCTCCGTTTCCTCCGTTCTCTCCGTGCCGCCGCCCGCCGGGGCCGTCGCCTGCCCGCCCAGCGCCGTCCCGCCCAGCGCCGTCCCGCCCAGCG
>NZ_CDRNDK010000330.1:0-7378 GCF_977012225.1 Planomonospora algeriensis
CGCCGGGGCCGGGGCGGCGGGACGCTCGGCCGGGTCCGGCACCTCGACCGTCAGCTCGTAGCGCTGGCGGGCGAAGAACCCGGCGAACCCGCCGGTGCGGACGCGGTCGGCCGACACGATGGAGACGCCCGGCCCGTGCTCATCGCGGACCTGGGACAGCAGCTCCTCGATGTCGGATCCCTCAAGCAGCAAGCGCTTCGGCATCGGTCACGACTCCCAGGGTTTCCACGCGGAACGGGCATTCCGCGATCTCGGCATAGGACAGGAGGGGCAGGCGGGGCGCGCCGAACTTCAGCATGCGGCGCAGGGGCATCCGGAGCTGGGGCGAGCAGACCAGCACCGGGCTGATGCCCTGCTGCTCGGCGGCCTCCGAGAGCTGGGCGGCGTGGCCGATCACGGCCTCGGCGCGGGCGGTGTCGAGGATCAGCTGCACGCCGCTCTCGGTGGGCCGCAGCGACTCCAGCAGCGCGTGCTCCAGCCGCGGGTCGAGCGTCAGCACCGGCAGCCCGCCGTCGGCGGCGTGCCGGGCGGCGATGGCCGGCCCGAGGGCGGAGCGGGCGGCCTCGTAGAGCGCGTCGGCGTCGGAGGTGTTCTTGCCCGCCAGGGACAGGGCCTCGAAGATGCGGACCAGGTCGCGGATGGAGACGCCCTCGTCGAGCAGCGCCTGCAGGACCGTCTGGATCTGGCCCAGGCTGAGCAGCGCCGGGGTGAGCTCCTCCACCACGATCGGGTGCGTGCGCCGTACGACCTCGACCAGGGCGCGGACGTCCTCGCGGCCCAGCAGGCGGCTGGCGTTGGCGCGGACGATCTCCGACAGGTGGGTGATGATGACCGAGGCGCGGTCGACGACGGTGGCGCCGGTGAGCTCCGCCTGGTGGCGCAGCTCGGCGGGGACCCACTTGCCCTCCAGGCCGAACACCGGCTCCTGGCCGGCCCGGCCGGGCAGGCCGTCCAGCCCGTCGCCGATGGCCAGCACGGTGCCGGGCGGGGCCTGGCCGCGGGCGACCTCCACGCCGTTGACGCGGACCACGTACGTCGACAGGGGCAGGTCCAGGTCGTCGCGGGTGTGCACCGGCGGCATGATGACGCCGGTCTCCAGGGCGATCTTGCGGCGCAGCGCGCGGACCCGGTCGAGCAGGTCGCCGCCGGCGGCGTCGACCAGGTCGATGAGGTCGGGGGCCAGGGCCAGCTCCAGCGGGTCGACCCGGATCTCCCCCATGAGGGACTCGGGGGAGTCGGGCGCCGGCCCGGCGAGCGCGGCGGGGTTCTCCTCGTCGGACTGCTCGGCCGGCGCGGCGGGCACCCGCTGGGCGAGGAACAGCACGCCGCCGCCGATGAGCAGGAAGGGCAGCTTGGGCAGGCCGGGGATCAGGGCCAGCGCCAGGGCGGCGCCGCCGCCGATCTGCAGGGCCCGCTTCTGCGCGCCGAGCTGGCCGGTCACCGTGCTGCCCATGTCGCCCTCGCCGCTGGCGCGGGCGACCATGAGGCCGGTGGCGACCGAGAGCAGCAGGGCCGGGATCTGGGAGACCAGGCCGTCGCCGATGCTGAGCAGGCTGTAGGTCTCGATGGCCTCGCCGGCCGGCATGCCCTTCTGCACCACGCCCACGGCGAAGCCGCCGACGAGGTTGATGAAGGTGATGATGATGGCGGCGATGGCGTCGCCCTTGACGAACTTCGAGCCGCCGTCCATCGAGCCGTAGAAGTCGGCCTCGGCGGTGACCTCGTGGCGGCGCTTGCGCGCCTCCGCCTCGTCGATCAGGCCGGCGTTGAGGTCGGCGTCGATGGCCATCTGCTTGCCGGGCATGGCGTCGAGGGTGAAGCGCGCGCCGACCTCGGCGACGCGCTCGGCGCCCTTGGTGATGACGATGAACTGGATGATGACCAGGATCGTGAAGATCACGATGCCGACGATGAGGGAGCCGCCGACGACGAAGTGGCCGAACGCCTCGATGACGTTGCCGGCGAACCCGTCGAGCAGGACCAGCCGGGTCGCGCTGATGTTCAGGGCCAGCCGGAACAGCGTCAGGACCAGCAGCAGCGAGGGGAAGGAGGAGAACTCCAGCGGCCGCTTCACGTTCATGCTCACCACGACCACGATCAGCGCGATGGTGATGTTCGCGGCGATGAGGAGGTCGAGCAGGACCGTCGGCAACGGGATGACCATCATCACGACGATCAGAACCACGCCGATCGGAACAGCCATCTGGCTGATTCCCCTGGGCAATGCGGTGCCCCCTCCGCTGCTCGCATGGAACGCTCGGCCGGTCGGCTCGGTGGCCGCGCACGCCGTCCTGGCGAATCCCCCCATCGGCCCCCGCCGTACGGTCCTGAGGATTTCCGCCCGTACGGCGGGCGGAAAAAGGAAAACCCGAACAGCCGCGACGCCGGTGGGCGCGCCGCGGCTCGGCCGGGGGAGGGTCAGGCGACGGCCAGGCCGTCCTCACCGGATCCGGTGGACCGCCCGGCCAGGTCGAGGGCGAGGCGGTTGACGATGCGCCCCGCGGCCCGCCCGTCCCCGAACGGGTTGACGGCGGTCGCCATCCGCTCGTACGCGGCGCGGTCGTCGAGCAGGCGGCGGGCGGCGCCGATGACGTCCGCCGGCTCGGTGCCCACCAGCAGGGCGACGCCGGCGTCCACCGCCTCGGGCCGCTCGGTCGTGGTGCGCAGCACCAGCACCGGCTTGCCCAGCGTCGGGGCCTCCTCCTGGACGCCGCCGGAGTCGGTCAGGACCAGGTCGCAGGCGGCGAGGGTGGCGGCGAAGTCGAAGTAGTCCAGCGGCTCGACCAGTTTGACGTGCGGCAGGCCGTCCAGGACGGGCAGCAGCGCCTCCCGCACGGCGGGGCTCTTGTGCAGCGGGAGCACGATCTCCACGTCGGGCCGTCCGGCCAGGTCTCCCAGCGCCTCGGCGATGCCGTGCATGGTGCCGCCCTGGTTCTCCCTGCGGTGCAGGGTCACCAGGACCCGCCGGCGGGAGGTGGTGAACGCCGAGCGGCCCTCGCCGCGCTCCAGCACCCACAGCAGGTTGTCGATGACGGTGTTGCCGGTGACCTGGACGTCGCCCGCGGGCACGCCCTCGGCCCGCAGGTTCGCGGCCGAGCCCTCGGTGGGCGCGAAGTGCCAGCGCACCATGGGCGCCACCAGGCGGCGGTTGAGCTCCTCGGGGAAGGGGTTGCCGATGACGCCGGTGCGCAGCCCGGCCTCCACGTGCGCCACGGGCACGCCCTCGTAGAACGCGGCCAGGGCCCCGGTCATCGCCGTCGTCGTGTCGCCCTGGACGACCACCACGTCGGGCCTGTCGTCGCGTACGGCCTCGCCCAGGCCGCTGATCAGGCGGGCCGTCAGGCCCGACAGCTTCTGCCGGTCGCGCATGACGGCCAGGTCGCGGCTGCTGTCCATGCGCAGGCGCCGCAGCATCTGGTCGAGCATCTCGCGGTGCTGCCCGGTGGAGATCACCATGGGTTCGAACAGCGGGGACGCGCTCATCGCGCGCAGGACCGGGGCGAGCTTGATGGCCTCCGGCCGGGTTCCGAGGACGAGGGCCGCGCGGATGCGGTCACCCCGGCGGGGGAGATGGGTCGCGGGCATCGGCGGGAGACTCCTGACCTTCGGGGACGGATCGCGGAAACCCCTGGCCACGCGGGTGGCGGCCACAGAGATCCCACGCCTTCGATCGGCCGGAAACGCGCCGGGCTTAGCCGGAACCCTCAGATCCGTCCGTGATCACGCCGATGAGGGATGCACGTCTGTCACGCGCTGAGTTACCAGGGAGTCGGAGGAATGAGAGGAATGGAGGGAGTCGTCTACGTCCTGCTCTTCTCGCTGTCCACGATGGTGGCCTCCGTCGTGGCGGCCGTCGCCTGGCGCCGCCGGCGTTCGGCGCCCGCGGTCGGCACGGTGGCGGTCGTCTCGGCGAGCGTCGCGGTCTGGTCCGGCACGGGCCTGTTCGGCCGCCTGGTCCCGGTCCCGGAGACGGTCGCCCTGACGGGGGCCGCCGCCATGATCGCGGTGTCCGTCATGACCTCGGCGTACCTGTGCCAGTCCCTGGCCGTGGTCGACCGCACCTGGCGGCTCTCGCGCCGGACCGCGCTGCGGCTCTCCGCGGAACCCGCGCTCTTCGCGATCGTGCTCCTGACCGATCCCTGGCACCGGCTGGTCGTCGCCTCCACCGGACTGGACGCCTCGGGGAACATCCTGGTCGGCTTCGGCCCCCTGTTCTGGGTGCACCTCGCCTACAACCTCGCCCTGGTCGTCACCGCCACGGCGCGGCTGGTCGGCGCCTGGCTGCACGGCCCGCTCTCCCAGCGCCGGCTGCACGGGTTCGTGCTGCTCGGGAACACCCCCTCCGTGCTGGGCGGCGCCGCGAGCCTGCTGGCGGTGACCGGGGCGGTCGAGGCGGCCCCCTTCCAGGCGGTGGCCCCGCTCGGGTTCTGCGCCAGCGCGGCCCTCACCTACTGGGCCCTGGCGCGGCTGTCGCTGCTCGAGCTGGTGCCGGTGACGCGCACCCACCTCTTCGACATGATCAGCGACGTGGTCGTCACGGCCGACGGCTCCGGCCGCGTCCTGGACGTCAACCCGGCGGCCCACCGCCTGGCGCGGCGGTTGGCGCCGGACCTGCCCGACCGGCTGGTGGGGCTCCCGATCACGGCGGTCCTGGGCGGGATGCCGATCGCGGACCGTCTGGAGGACGGGCTGGAGGTCAGCCTGACCGTCACCGACGCCCAGGAGCGCACGGTGGACCTGGACATGCGCGTCAGCGCGCTGAGCGACAGCCGGGGCGAGCCGGTGGGCTGGGCGGTCGTGGCGCGGGACGTGAGCGCGCTCAACGACCAGCAGCGCGAGCTGCAGGAGACCAACGACCGCCTCCACGAGCAGGTGGCCACGATCGAGGCGCTCCGGGCGAACCTGGCCGAGCAGGCGGTGCGCGACACGCTGACCGGGCTGCACAACCGCCGGTTCCTGATGGAGTCGCTGCAGCGGCAGATGCGGCTGGCGGCGGCCGAGGGGACGCCGCTGAGCGTGGCGCTGCTGGACATCGACCACTTCAAGCAGATCAACGACCGCTACGGGCACGGGGCGGGCGACCAGGTGCTGGCCCGGTTCGCCAAGCTGGTGAGCGGCCGGATCCGGACCGGCGACGTGGTGGCCCGCTACGGCGGCGAGGAGTTCGTCATCGTGCTGCCCGGCGCGACGGGCGAGCAGGCCCTGGAGCGGGTGGACGCGCTGCGCTCGTGGGTGGCGGCCGGGCGGATGCCGGCGGCGGGCCGGACGCTGACGGTGACGTTCAGCTCGGGGGTCGCGTCGCTGACCGGCAAGCAGAGCCCCGAGGAACTGCTGCACGCCGCCGACGAGGCCCTGTACGAGGCCAAGCGGGCGGGCCGCAACCAGGTGAAGCTCGCCGTGGTGGAACCGGACCCGTCCGTCGCCGCCGCCTGAGCACCCGGCCGCCCGGGGCGGGTCACGACGGATCACGGCCGGTCGCGACCGGTCGTGGGGACAAGGCGGATCGTTGCCGATCCGCAACCCGCCTTACATGAGAAAGCCTCAACTTGTGCGCTCCGCGCCCGATGGGCCGACTGCCACCGGCATCGTCGGCGGCCGGGATTTTCTTGAAGGGACGTGGCGTCGATGAACCACGCGTCAGGCGGGTGGACGCACCAGGAGACCGCGCCGCCCGCGGTCATGCCGCGACGCAGGGCCATGCTGCGCACCGTCGCCAACATGCCGATCTCACGCAAGCTGCTGCTGCTCGTGGCCCTGGGCTGCTCGGTCGCGGCGGTCGTCGCCGCGGTCGGCCTGTCCGGGCTCGGCAGCGTCGACCAGCGTGTCGAGGAGATCTACCGCGGCAACCTGGAACCGTCCGCGCAGCTCTCGAAGATCAACTCCGCGGCGCTGCAGGTCCAGAACAACATCGCCAACCTCGCCCTGTCCGACGGGCCGGTGGCCCGCAAGTCCTTCCTCGACGGGATCGAGCAGGCCGACGGGCAGCTGACCGAGGCGCTGGAGACCTACCGCACGTCGGTCAGCGAGGACGCCCAGCGCGAGCTGGTCGACCGGTTCGACATCTGGTGGACGGCCTACCGCACCATCCTGGAGAACCGCCTGCTCCCGCTCGCCGACTCCGGCGCCGAGGCCGACTTCCAGCAGGCCTTCCTCGGCGATGGGCAGACCACCAGCGCCAACGCGATGGCGGCCCTGGAGGAGCTGCTGCAGTACGAGCAGACCAGCGGCGCCTCCGCGGCGGCCGCGGCGCACTCCGCGCACGACACCGCGCGCAACCTCATGCTCGCCGCCCTCGTGGCCGGCCTGTTCGTCGCGCTCGCGCTCAGCCGCTACATCTCCGGCCTGATCGTCAAGCCGCTCCGGCGGATGCACAAGGTGCTCCAGGCCCTGGCCGGGGGCGACCTCACCGCCCAGGTCGAGACCGCGCAGCGCGACGAGGTGGGCGAGATGGCCGAGGCGCTGGCGTCGCGACCGCCAGCACCCGCGACGCCGTCCGCGCGCTCGGCGAGAACTCCGAGGCGCTGGCCGCCGTCCGCCGAGGAGCTCGCGGCGATCAGCTCGCAGATGGGCTCCAGCGCCGGTGAGGCCTCCGGCCGCGCCGAGGGCGTGGCCGACGCCGCCAACCAGGTCAGCGCGCACGTGGCGGCGGTCGCCGCCGGCGCCGAGGAGATGGGCGCGTCGATCCAGGAGATCTCCCGCAACACCGCCGAGGCCGCCAACGTGGCCACCCGCGCGGTGAACATCGCCAAGTCGGCGAACGACACCATCGCCAAGCTCGGCGCCTCCAGCGCGGAGATCGGCGACGTCGTCAAGACCATCACCTCGATCGCCCAGCAGACCAACCTGCTCGCCCTCAACGCCACCATCGAGGCCGCCCGCGCCGGCGAGTCCGGCAAGGGCTTCGCCGTCGTGGCCCAGGAGGTCAAGGACCTCGCCCAGGAGACCGCCAAGGCCACCGAGGACATCGGCCGCCGGGTGCAGACCATCCAGGCCGACACCGGCGCGGCGGTCTCCGCCATCAGCGAGATCACCGATGTCATCGCCCAGGTCAGCGAGTACCAGGAGACCGTGGCCGCCGCCATCGAGGAGCAGGCCGCGACGACCCAGACGATGAGCCGCAGCGTCGCCGACGCCGCGACCGGGTCCAGCGACATCGCCGCGAACATCGACGGCGTCGCCGACGCCACCGACATGGCCAGCCAGGGCGTGGCCAGCACCACCGAGGCCGTCAGCGAGCTGGCGGGCATGGCCGCCCGGATGCGCACGCTCGTGTCGCGCTTCACCTACTGACCCGGCCGGCGAGCGGTCCCACAGATCTCGAACGGAGACGACAGACGATGCGCAAGTACCGACGCACGACGGCGGCGGCCGCGGCGCC
>NZ_CDRNDK010000331.1:0-7364 GCF_977012225.1 Planomonospora algeriensis
GCAGCACCACGCCCCGCCACCAGCAGTCCGGCCGCCAGCACCAGCGCCGCCGCCGGGAGCAGGAACAGGCCGAGCACGACCGCCGCGAGCCCGGTCACCAGCGCCGCGACCGCCGGGAGCAGCCCGCGGACCAGCAGGTCCTGCACGGCGTCGGTGTCGTCCACCATCCGGCTGAGCAGGTCGGCGCCCTTCTGGCTCGGCGGTCCGGCCGGGACGAGCGCCTGGTAGAGCCGTTCCCGGGTCGTCGCCTGGGCCCGGAGCGCCACGTCGTGCCCGGTCAGGCGCTCGCCGTACCGGAAGACGCCCTTGCTCGTCGCGAACGCGCGCACCCCGACGATCGCCACGCTCAGCGCCGCCAGCGGCGGCTGCTCGGCCGCCCTGGTGATCAGCCACGCGGCCGACCCGATCAGGGCCAGCCCGGCGAGCTCCGCCGCGACCCCGGCGGCCGCCGCCAGGGCGATCCGCCCGCCCATCCGCCTCATCGGGCCCCTCCGGCGCTCGTCGTCACCGCGTCGCCGGAAGTCACCGTGCCGCTGTCGGAGACGACGCGGCCGCCGGCGATCCGGATCACCCGGTCGGCCAGATCGATCATCGCGGGCCGGTGGGCCACGATCACGGCGGTCCGGCCCTCGGCCAGCTCGCGGGTGGCGGCGACGATCGCCGCCTCGCTCCGGCCGTCGAGCCGGGCCGTCGGCTCGTCCAGCAGGAGCAGGTTCGCCGCGGGGCGGCAGAAGGCGCGGGCCAGCGCGATCCGCTGCCGCTGGCCGGCGGAGAGGTTCACCCCGCGCTCGCCGAGCACCGTGTCGTAGCCCTCCGGCAGCTCCGTCACGAAGCCGTCGGCGTGCGCGGCCCCGGCCGCCGCCCGGACCTGCTGGAGCGTCGCGTCCGGGGAGCCGAGCCGGATGTTGTCGGCCACCGAGGCGGCGAACAGATGAGGGCGCTGGGGCACGAACGCCAGCCGCCCGCGCCAGTCCTCCCAGTGCGCCTCGGCGAGCTCCACCCCGTCGACCAGGACCCGTCCGCTCTCGGGGGTGAGGAAGCCCAGGAGCAGGTGGAGCAGCGTGCTCTTGCCCGCACCGCTCTCACCGACCAGCGCCACCCGCTCGCCCGGCGCGATGACCAGCGACACGTCCTCGAGCGCCGCCTCCGTCCGGCCCGGATAGCGCACCGTGACGTTCTCCAGCCGGATCCCCGGCGCCGTCCAGGGACCGGCCGCGCCGATGACCCCGCCGCGGGTGGGCGGGGACACGGCCGAGTGGGAGGCGGCGGAGCGGGGCCGGGTCTCTGCGGGCCGGGTCTCTGCGGGCCGGGGTGCGGCGGGCTCCCCGTCGAGTACGGCGAACACGTCGTCGGCGGCGGTGACCCCCTCCATCGCGGCGTGGAACCTGGTGCCCATGTTCCGCAGCGGCAGGTAGGCCTCGGGGGCCAGCAGCAGCACCAGCAGCGCGGCGGACAGGTCGAGCGTCCCGCCCAGCAGCCGGAGGCCGATCGGGACCGCGACCAGCGCGAGCGAGAGCGAGGCGGCCAGCTCCAGCACCAGCGAGGACAGGAAGGCCACCCGCAGCGTGCGCATCGTCGCGCTCCGGTGGGCGTCGGTGACCTGCCGGATCACCTCCGCCTGGTAGCGGGCCCGGCCGAAGGCGCGCAGCGTGGGCAGGCCGCGGACCACGTCGAGGAAGTGCCCGCCGAGGCGGGACAGGGCCCGCCACTGGCGCTCGGTGACGGCCTTGGTGTGCAGGCCGACCAGCGCCCCGAAGACCGGGATGAGCGGGAGCGTGACGAGCACGATCACCGCGCTGGCCAGGTCCGCGAAGACCAGCCGGGCGAGCACGGCGACGGGTACGACGCCCGCCACCGCGACCGCCGGGAGGTAACCGTTCAGGTAGGGGTCGAGGGCGTCCAGGCCGCGCCCGGTCAGCGTCACCAGTTCGCCGGAGCGGTGGAAGGCCGGTCGGGCCGGGCCCAGGTCCCGCAGCCGGGAGAGCAGCCGGTGGCGCAGGACCGACTTCACCGCGGTGGCCGTGCGCCCGGCGGCGATCCCCTGGGCGAGGCCGAGCAGGCCCCGGACCCCGACGACCAGCGCCAGCAGGGCCAGCGCCGAGGTCTCGAACCTTCCGGAGAGGACGCCGGCGAGCAGCTCGGCCTGGACGAGGACGAGCAGCCCGGCGAGGATCGCGGCGGCCAGGCAGAGGGCCAGATGGCGGCGGACTGCTCGCTCGCTCCGCATCAGCCGCAGGAGATCCTTGTGCATGTGAGCCCTAGAAGAACGAGGGGGACCGGTCGGCCGCACTCCGGGGACCGAACGTGCGCCACACCCATACTTGCGCACCCACCATGACCGGTGCGCACGGCAGGATCATGAGACTGAGCACATTCAGCGTATCCACCGGGGCGGTGTGCTCCAGGAGCCACGGAGCGGCGGCGGCCAGCAGCGCCGCGGCGGGCGCGGCGGCCTGGGCGGCGGTCGGCACGGTGAACGCGAGCGCTCCCGCGGTGGCGGCCACGGCCAGAAGACCAGTGGTAAGTCGCTTCATCATCATCTCCCCTTCGGCCCCCGTCCCTCGTGCCGGATAGCTTCTCCGGCTCCCCCGGGAACAGGGGTCGCTGGTAACGGAATGTAGTTGCAGCCCTCCCGTGTCCATACTTATAGCCATCCGGGCTGATATTTACACCGACCCATCTGAACAGGAAAAACACCCGCCCTCACAAGGAGGTCGGGTGTTCCCCGGCGCAGGACGGATCACTCGGACTCGGCGGTGTACAGATACTCCCAGTCACCGCAGCGGGTCGGGTAGGAGCTGCGCAGACCGATCTGGCAGACCCGCACGCGGACGGAGTCGACGTCGTCGGCGGCGAAGTGGAACCTCTTGTAGCCGCCCGCGCCGCAGTGCCGGTAGCTCTCCTTCTCGGCCCAGTAGCCGTGGTGGTCGTCGAACCGGTGCGCCTGGACCTTGATGAAGGCGCACTTGCCGCCCTGGCGGTAGGTGCGGTGGTCGAGGTCGTAGAGCTTGCCGCGCACGTGCACCTCGTTGGAGGTCTGGCGGCGGTTCCAGTCGACGCCGATCCACCCGCTGGCCTTGGCCTTGTGGTTGCCGGAGTAGTAGGAGCCCCAGTAGTCGTCGTAGTCGTGGCCCGACGAGCCGGCCGCGGCGGACGCCGCCACCGCCCGGCTGGTCGCCGCGGTCCGCGACTACTACGCCGGGGCCTTCCGGGCCATCGCCAGCGGCGGCCGCGACACCGGTTACCTGGAGGTGCTCGGCGGCGAGGCGAACCGGCAGGGCTACGAGTGGGTGCACGGCTACGTGGCGGACGGCCAGGCGCTGCGCGGCACGGCCCGGCTGTACGCGTTCAACGTCAGCGGGGTGATGGGGCGAGGGGCGCAGCTGGACGCGTGCGTGGACCTGTCGGGGATGCGGCTGGTGGACGCGCGGACCGGCGAGGTGCTCCGCGAGCAGGAGGCGTGGATGCGCAGGCCGTTCTTCCAGGCGAGCGCGATCCGGCGGGAGGACGACGGCGCCCGCCGGATCATGGGCCTGCGGCACGTCCTGTCGCCCGGCGAACAGGCGAAGGGATGCCTTAGATGATCATGAAGTTGGCCGTCGCGGGGATCCTGCTGCTCGGCCTGGCCGACCCGCCGACCGTGGAGACGGGGCAGCACGATCGGACGGCGACGATCACCCTCCGGGACTCGCGGGTCGTGCTCAGCGGCGACGGGCTCGGTGGCGGCAAACGCGACGGCTACCGGGTCAGGCGCCCGTGCTGGTACGAGCCCAGCGACAGGAAGACCGCCGACCTGCTGAGGACGTACCGGCGGACGAAGGACCTGCTGCAGCGCCAGCCCGTCTACGACGAGAAGGAACTCGACGCGATCATCAAGAAGATCGAGGAGGCGGAGGGCAAGGAGGGCCGGTGGTGGGTGCCCGCCTACGTCTACGACGACCCGAACGGCTACGCCTGCTGGTCCGGGCTGGAGCGCTTCGTGTGGGTGCCACCGGGCACCACCCCGCCCGCCGGGATCACCATGGCCGAGCTGATGGACATCGCCCGCGCCGCGCTGACCGTGCCGGAGCCGCGGGTGGAGCTCAACCCGGACGCCAGGAGCTACGTCAACCTGCCGACCTGGGTCTGGCTGGACGGAGTGGGGGACACCACCCGGTCGGTGACGGCCACGCTCCCGGGCGTCATGAGCGCCACCGTGACGGCCACGCTCGGGGACATCGAGATCGACTCGGGCACGACCGGCGACCGCGCCGAGGTGGTCGAGAGCGGCTGCGGGCCGCGCGGCAGGCCGTACGCCAAGGGGGCCGAGTTCACCTGCGGCGTCCGCTACCTGCGGGCCTCCGTCGACCAGCCCCGGAAGGTCTACGAGCTGACGGTGACCTCGGTCTGGGAGGTGGGAGCCGCCGGCCAGGGCGGGGGCGGCGTGGCGCCCTTCGCCTACGACCCGATCGAGGTCGGCGTGACCCGGGACGTCCCGGTGGGCGAGGTGCAGAGCGTCGTGCGGGGCGGCTGAGCTTCGGCGGTGCCTCCGGCGGTGTCGATGGCGGTGTCCCCGGTGCGGCCCGGCGGCCCGGTCATCGCGGGCCGCCGGATCACCGGATCAGCGCGTTGCCGGATCAGTGGGTCGCCGGATCAGCAGGTCGCCGATCCGGCGGCCCGGCGGGCTCAGGTGAAGTAGCGGAGCCAGACGTAGACCCACGCCATCAGCGAGCTGAGGGCCGTGACGAGGATGCCGTACCTGGTGAACTGCCAGAAGGAGATGGGGTGGCCGGCGCGGGCGGCGATGCCGATGACGACGACGTTGGCGCTGGCGGCCACCGCGGTGCCGTTCCCGCTGAAGTCGGCGCCCAGCGCGAAGGCCCACCACAGCGCCTGTCCGGTGGCCGGGTCGGGCGCCTGGGCCACGAGCCCCTCGACGATGGGCGCCATGGTGGCGGCGTAGGGGATGTTGTCGAAGAAGGCACCCAGCACGGCGGAGCCGAACAGCAGCGCGGTCGCCGCGCCGAAGAAGTCGTCGCCGACCACGCCGATCGCCCAGTCGCCCACGGTGGAGATGACGCCGGTGTGCACCAGTCCGGCGACCATGACGAACAGGCCGATGAAGAACACCAGGGTCGGCCACTCGACCGTGCGGAGGGTCTCGGAGACGTCGGTGCCCGACACCAGGACCATCACCCCGGCGCCGACCAGCGCGACGATCGACGGTTCGACGTGCAGGACGGAGTGCAGGCCGAAGCCGACGATGACGAGACCGAGCACGGCCAGGCAGCGCGTCAGCAGGCGCGGGTCGGTGATGGCGCGCCGCTCCTGGAGGGCCATGACGGCGGTCACGCGGTCGGGGTTGTAGCGGAACGACTTCCTGAACAGCACCCGGGTCAGCAGCACGAACGCCGTGAAGGTCACCACGACGATGGGCGCCATGTGGATGAGGAAGTCGTTGAACGTCAGCCCGGCCCGGCTGCCGATGATGATGTTGGGCGGGTCGCCGATGAGGGTGGCCGCGCCGCCGATGTTGGAGGCGAGGATCTCGGCGATGAGGTAGGGCTGGGCGGGCACGCCCAGCCGGTTGCACACGACGACGGTGACCGGGGCGACGAGCATGACCGTGGTGACGTTGTCCAGGAACGGGGAGGCGACGGCGGTTATGATCATCAGCATCACCATCAGCCGGTACGGCCTGCCCCAGGACCTCTTGGCGGCCCAGATGGCGAGGTAGTCGAAGACGCCCGTCTGTTTGAGGACCCCCACGATGATCATCATGCCCAGCAGCAGGAAGATCACATTCCAGTCGACGCCCTCGTGCTCGGAGAAGAACACCTCCGAGCCGGGGATCAGCCCGAGCACCGCCATGACCCCGGCGGCGATGAGCACCACCTTGACCTTGTCCGCCTTCTCCGTGGCGATGTAGTAGAACGCCACCGCGAAGACGGCGAGCGCGGCGAGAGCGCTCATCGGCCACGCCCCGGCGGTCCGGTCCGGGGCACGGCCGGGACGGCGGGCCGGGTCCGGCGGGACGGTGGCGAGAGCCGGGGCATGCCCAGAGGGCATCGCCGGAAGTCGTGCATGGGAAAGCCTCCGAAGGGTGGGCGTATATACGGGATCCCGGGCGTGCGGGGATCCCGGGGCGCGGGATCCCGGGCGCGCGGGACGTCAGAGCATGCGGGACCACAGAGCATGCGGGATGTCAGGCCGGGCGGATTCTCAGGTCGCCCGGAACAGGACCGGGGCGGTGTACGGCGGGCGGGCACGGGAAGCCGGCCGGGAGGTCCTCCCGGACGCTCCCGCCGGGACGGCCGGGAGCGCCCGGGAGCGCCCGGCAGCGCCCTGGCAAGGTCAGTCGTCGGGGCCGGACAGGGCCAGGCTGGTGAGCAGGCGGTCCAGAGTGATCGTGCCGACCAGGACCCCCGCGTGGTCCACCACCGCCACCAGCGGACTGCGCAGCCGCGCCATGAGGGCCGCCACCTCCAGCAGCGTCGCGTCGAGGGCCACCGTGGCGGGCTTGACGGGCTGGCGTGGCAGGCAGTCGCCCACCGTCAGATCACCCTGCTCCTGCCAGAACAGGTCGGCCTGGGCCTCGTCGACGGTCCTGGTGAGCAGCGGATCCTCCTGATAGGCGCCGGGAACCGTCATCCGGAGCACCTGGGTGCCGGGCAGCACCATGCGGGGCCGTGAGTCGTCGTCGACGACGATCAGTCCCGGCAGGCGGGCCAGCGTCATCACCCGCACCGCCCTGGTGACCGGGTCGTGGACCGTCACCGTGGGCAGTTTCACGGCGATATCGCGTGCCTGCATGACACCGTCCCTCTGGGCCTTCCGGATGCGGTCAGATTCCGAGCGGTGGCGTTTCACCTCCGGCGGGTGCACCGCCGGTATCCGGAAGTGCCTCTCCCTCGTCCTCGGGAGAGGGCCTCCCTCCCTGCCCGTCCTCGTCACGGGGCGCCTCCGGTGAGTGCGGCGATCCGGTGTTCGAGGTCGGCGACCCGGTCGGCGATGGGCCGGGGCTGGAGGATCTCCGCGAGCTGGGCGGCCTCGTCGCGCTCCATGACGACGCACTCCACCGCGAGGTCGGGATCGTCAGGGCCGTACACCATCAGGGAGAGCCGGTCCGTCTCGTCCACCAGCATGGAGAACCGGTGCCCGCCCCTGGTCCTGAAGTGGTGCACGGTGCCGGTGCCGGGGACGGTGGTGTGGGTGATCTCCATATTGATCCTCCGTTCTCGCAGGTCGGATGGGAAGAGCGGGGTCAGTGGCGCGGATGGGCGAGGCGGACCGCTCGAGAGCACTCCTCTCGGGTGCGGACCGGCCGGGCGCGGGCCGACCGGGCGCGGGCCGACCGGGCGTGGACCGGCCGGGCGCTGGACCGG
>NZ_CDRNDK010000332.1:0-7331 GCF_977012225.1 Planomonospora algeriensis
CCGGACAATCTTTTTGGTGAGGGCCGCCCTTCGGGGCGGCCCTTTCCTGTTTTCCAGGATCGGATCCTTTCCGGGATCGCATCCGGAGTGCCCCGGGGGAGCGCCGTCCTGTCGGGCCCCCCTTTTCCGCTGTTCCGGCTGTCTCAGGCGTGGAGTTCCCCGGAGAGCACGGTCACCGCGCGACCTGACAGCTCGACCCGGTCACCGCGTACGACCGTGCGGATCTCGCCGCCCCGCTCGGAGAGCTGCCGGCCGACGAGAGCGTCTCCGCCGAGCCTGGCCGACCAGTAGGGCGCGAGCGCACAGTGCGCCGAGCCGGTCACCGGGTCCTCCGGGACGCCGACCCTGGGTGCGAAGAAGCGGGACACGTAGTCCGCATGCTTCCCCGAGGATTCGGCGGTGACGATGACGCCACGGGCCTCCACGGACTCCAGCGCGGTGAAGTCCGGTGAGGCGGAGCGCACGGCCGCCTCGTCCTCGACCTCGACGAGGTAGTCCCACTCGTTCCTGCCGATCCGTACCGGCGTGACGCCGAGCGCCTCGACGAGGCCCCGCGGAGGGGTCGTCTCCACTATGGTCTTCGCCGGGAAGTCCATGGTGAGCAGACCGTCCTCGTCGCGCGTCACGGAGAGGATCCCGCTCTTCGTCGAGAATTCGAGGGTCTCCGGGGCGGTTCCGTCGGAGTAGAGCACGTGTGCGGTGGCGAGCGTGGCATGCCCGCAGAGGGCGACCTCGGCCGCCGGGGTGAACCAGCGCAGGGAATACGGGCCGTCGTCCTCTCCGGCCAGTACGAAGGCCGTCTCGGAGTGCCTCATCTCGGCGGCGACGGACTGCATCCACGCATCGGGCATCGCATCGTCGAGCAGGCAGACACCCGCCGGGTTGCCACGAAAAATCCGGCCGGTAAAAGAGTCGACAGTGTAGATGCGCATGACGAGATACTAGGGGGGTCATCGACGGGGGATTGAGGGCGGGCCTGGGGGGCAGGCAGGCCTTGACGTTGACCGTACGAATTGGAATTACATGCTGGGCGTGTCGCGTGGCGAACTTCTGGGCGTCGGCTAGCGTCAAAGGTGTAGGGACACACGCCGGACGAGGCGGAGTCCTGCGGAAAGGAAGTGCCAATGGGGGCAGTGCGCAAGGTGGCGACATACCTTGGCCTGGGCGGGGTAGAGCATTATGACGAGTCCTACGACTACGAGTACGAGGAAGAGATCGAGGCCGAGGACGAGAACTGGCGGCCCGCTTCCGAGCGCGCGGCCAAGCGCTGGCGTGCGGTGAGCGAGCCTTCGAGGATCGTGATGTTGACGCCGCGAAAGTACAACGATGCCCCCATCATCGGAAGGCACTTCCGCGAGCGGCAGGCCGTGATCATGGATGTCAACGAGATGACCGCCGCGGAGGCGACGCGGATGGTCGACTTCGCGGCCGGACTGGCCTACGGTTGCGAGGGCCGCATCGAGCGGATCGCGGAGAAGGTCTTCCTGCTGGCTCCGGCCGACATGGAGATCACCAGCGGTTGATCCGGCGACGTGAGATCATCGCCGTCCCCTGGGGGCGGCGAGTCCCCGCCCTGCTCCCACCGCGGTCTCACGTCTCCGGTCTCCTGCCCGACCGCGCGTCCCGGTCAGCCGGCGCGGGGACCGCGACGCAGCAGGCGGGTCAGCTCGGCCAGGTCCGAGGTGGCGGTCTGCGCGCGCTTCTCCGCCTCCCGGGCGTACTCGTGCAGGGCCCACACGGCTCCGTCGGCGAGTTCGCGTAACTCCGCGAGCTGGGCCGCGACGTAGTCGGCGTCCTCCTGCTCGCGGGCGCGTCGCTGCCAGAGCAGGTAGGCGCCCCCCGCCGAGAGCAGGAGCGCGAGTGCCCCCGCCGGGAGCGGCACCGGAACGAGGAAGGCCGCGGCCATGAGCACCGCGCCGAGGGCGAACAGCGCGTAGGCGGGCCAGGGGAGCCCCCGGGCGGGGACACTCGAGGCCGCCAGGTGCTTCTCGGCGGTGGCGAGCGAGGTGGAATCGGGGCCCTCCGGGTGGAGGACCACGTCATGGCCGAGCAGGGAGACGGTGACCTCCGAGGGAGGGGCGACCTGGGTGGCCTGGACGAGCTCCTCGGCGGCGCTCCGCACGATCGGCGCGGCCACGTGCAGCGCGATGGCCGCGAGCCGGGGGTCGGATCCGGGGCGCAGGTCCGCCAGGAGGTAGTCGGTCAGGGCCCGTGCCGGGCCGGCGGTCTCGTCGGAGACGATCAGGCGGCGCAGCACCGCCATCGGTTCGTCGTCGGCTCCTGCGGCGCTGGGAAGGCGGGGGCGGGGCGTACCGCCGGCGCCGTCACCGCGGTCCTCACGGACAGAGGTGATCTCGACGCAGCGACCGCGCAGCCGGGCCAGCTGGATGGCGGCGTGCACGGGCCGGGCCAGGTCGGAAAGCTGGGCGATCTCCGGGAAGTCGGCCAGGGACGGGGGGACCACGATCGAGGGTTCGTCGGGGGCCAGGGCACGGAGCCAGCGGGCGGGGTCGGTGTCGGCGG
This sequence comes from Planomonospora algeriensis, assembly GCF_977012225.1. Classification (NCBI taxonomy): domain Bacteria; kingdom Bacillati; phylum Actinomycetota; class Actinomycetes; order Streptosporangiales; family Streptosporangiaceae; genus Planomonospora; species Planomonospora algeriensis. Next base: position 2,524 of record NZ_CDRNDK010000332.1, read on the forward strand.
AGAGGGAGAACGCGTCGAGCTTGCGCAGCACGAAGATCTTCCCTGCGGGGCCGTACGCACCGCGGGCGGCGGTGAGCCAGAGGGCCCGCTGGCCCAGGGTGACGGGCCGGTCCACGGAGAGGTCGCCGAAGGCGGTGCCGAACCAGGAGGCGTGGATGCGGTCTCCCTGGCCGGCGGCGGCGAGGGAGAGGCAGAGGAAGAGCGCGGTCCTGCGCTCGTCGCATTGGGCGGCGCGGCCGAGGGGGCCCAGCGCGTCGTCGCCTCGGAGGAGGGCGGCCAGGGCCTCGACGGCCGGGAGCAGCCAGTGGCCGGGCGCGTCCGTGAGTTCCCGTGGCGGTGGCACCGGGAGGGCGTCGGTGGAGAGGCTCGCCAGGAGTGCGTCGGCGTAGCGGTGCAACTCCGCCCCGGCGTGGGGGGTCGCGGTCAGGTCCGTGCTCAAGGGCGGGGAACTCTTTCGAAGTCGTGACCGTTGACCGCGCCAGCGTAGTCCGCTGCGGAGATCACCGTTGGGAGGCGCGCCGTACCGGTCTTTGCCGGACGATCACCTGGATTTGACGAATCCGGGTGATCGCCCGGCGGGCGGGGTCACATGCGCTCGGGCACCGGGACGCCGAGGAGGTCCAGACCGGTCTCCAGCACGCGCAGGGTGAGGGCGCACAGTGCGAGGCGCGAGGCGCGGGTGGCCTCGTCGACGCCCTCCTTCAGGACCGGGCAGTTCTCGTAGAACGCGGTGAACGCGCTGGCGGTCTCGAAGAGGAAGGTGGCGACCTTGTGCGGGGCGGAGCCCTCCGCCATCTCCTCGACGGCCGCGCCGAACCCCAGCAGTCGCAGGGCCAGGGCGCGCTCGGCCGGGTGGCCGAGGACGATCGCTCCGGTGACCTCCGCCGGGGTGACGCCGCCCTTGCGGAAGATGGAGCGGATGCGGGCCGTGGCGTACTGCAGGTAGGGGCCGGTGTTGCCGGTGAGGGCGAGCATGCGGTCGAAGTCGAAGACGTACTCGCTGTCGTGGCTGACCGAGAGGTCGGCGTACTTGACCGCGCCCATGCCGACCGCGTGCGCGATCTCGGCGCGGGCGGCGTCGTCGTAGTCGCGGTCCGCGATCACGGCGGAGGCGCGGACGTCGGCCTCGTCGAGCAGCTCCAGCAGCTTGATCGACTTTCCGCTCCGGGTCTTGAACATCTTTCCGTCGCTGCCGAGCACGCTGCCGATCTGGACGTGTTCGGCGCGGACGTGGTCGGGCAGCCAGCCCGCGATCCGGGCCGAGTCGAACAGCATCGACATGTGCAGGGCCTGCGTCGCGCCGATCACGTAGAGGATGCGGTCGGCCTTGAGGTCCTGGACGCGGTAGCGGATCGTGGCCAGGTCGGTGGTGGCGTAGCCGTACCCGCCGTCGCTCTTGCGGATCATGAACGGCAGCGGCTGGCCCTCCCGGCCCGTGTAGCCCGGCGGGAAGACGCAGAGCGCGCCGTCGCTGACGACGGCGATGCCGCGGTCCTGCAGCTCGTCGCAGACCTGGGGGAGCATGTCGTTGTACATGCTCTCGCCGGCGATGTCCTCGTCGGTCAGGGTGACGCCGAGCCGGTTGTAGACCTTGTTGAAGTAGCGGACCGTGGCGTCCATGAACAGGTGCCACAGGCGCATGGTCTCCGGGTCCTTGCCCTGGAGGGTCACGACGCGGGCGCGGGCGCGCTTGTTGAACTCCGGATCGGAGTCGAACTTCACGCGGGCGGCCTGGTAGTACTCGTTGCCCTCGCCGGCTTCGAGCTGGGCGACGGCGGCCTCCTCGCCGATGTCCAGCAGGTGCTCGATGAGCATGCCGAACGGGGTGCCCCAGTCGCCCAGGTGGTTCTGCCGGATGACCTTGTTGCCCAGGTGCTCGTGCACGCGGACCAGGGCGTCGCCGACGATGGTCGTGCGCAGGTGGCCGACGTGCATCTCCTTGGCCGCGTTGGGCGCGGAGTAGTCGATCACGACGGTCTGCGGCGCGGAGGCCGCGACGACGCCGGTGCGCGGGTCGGCGAGGATCTCGGCCGCCTGGCCGGCGATCCAGGAGTCGTCGAGCGCGATGTTGAGGAAGCCGGGGCCGCTGACCTCGACGGTGCCGGGGAACGCGGGGTCCGCGGTGAGCCGGTCGGCGATCTCCTGGGCGACCTCCCGCGGGGCACGTCGCAGGCGCTTGCTCAGGCTCATCGCGACGTTCGCCTGGTAGTCGGCGAACTGCGAGGGGCGGATCAGCGGGTCTGCGTCGGAGTACTCGGCACCGAAGGCGGCGGCAGCGCCTGCTGGACGCGCTCGGTGAGGACGAGCTGCGGGTCGGTCATGTGCCAAGGATATCGGTAGTGCCGCCGTGACTCCGGGACATTACGCGCATACTTGATCATGGGTCGTCATGGCCGCCCGTCTTCCCGCGGTTCCGGAGCCGGAGAGGGAGCCGTCCGGTGCGGCCCACGCGGTCACCAGAGGCGGTGCGGCCGGTGGGCGTGGCCGAGGCGCTCGCCGATGCGGGTCACCACGCCGCGGTGGGCCAGCGCGGCGGCCAGTTCGCAGGCGGCGCTCACCCCCGGTGCCTGGGAGGCCCCGTGCGCGATGACCACGGTGCCGTTCAGCCCGAGCAGTACGGCGCCACCGTACGCCTCCGGGTCCAGCCGGCGGCGGAGCTCGAGGATGCGCTTGCGCTGCAGCAGCCCGCCCAGCCGGGCGGTGCGGCTCTCCTGGATGGTCTCGCGCAGCTCGGTGAAGGCGTAGCGGACGCTGCCCTCCATGGTCTTGAGCGCCACGTTGCCGGTGAAGCCGTCGGTGACGATGACGTCCACGGTCCCGGTGAGCAGGTCGTGGCCCTCGACGTTGCCGGCGAAGTCGAGGCCGGGGGCGGCCGAGAGCAGTTCGTGCGCCCGTTTGACGAGCTTGTTGCCCTTCCCGGGTTCGCTGCCGATGGTCAGCAGGCCGATGCGGGGTCCGGTGGTGCCGAGCGCGGTCTCGGCGTAGGCGGCGCCGAGGTGCGCGAACTGGACCAGCATCTCGGGCTTGACCTCGGCGTTCGCTCCGGCGTCCAGGAGGATGGAGGGGCGCGGCCGGGTGGGCAGGGCCACCGCGATCGCGGGCCGGAGCACGCCGGGCTGTCCCTTGAGCCGGAGCTTTCCGGTGGCCACGACACCGGCGGTGGAGCCGGCCGAGACGACGGCGCACGCGTCGCCGCGCCGTACGAGGTGGCAGGCGACGGCGATGCTGGAGCGCGGGCGGCGCAGGCTGGCGAGGGCGCCCTCGTCCATCGCCAGCGTCTCTTCGGCGCGGACGATCGGGATCTCGGTGGTCGCGCCGTGCCGGGCCAGCGCCTCGTGGATCGGGCGGGGGGCGCCGACGAGGACGACGGGGATCCCGTGCTCCCGGACGGCCCGCACGGCTCCGGCGACGATCTCGCCGGGGGCGTGGTCGCCGCCCATCGCGTCCAGCGCGATGGGAGCGCCGGAGACGTCGGCGGTGTCAGGCAAGCGGTCACCTCGTACGGGATGGGGTCCCCGCGTCGTAGGCGCCGCGGTGTCGGGCGGCGGTCACCTCGTGCGGGGTGGGATTCCCGCATCGTAGGCGTCGCCGGTGGGCGTCACGCAGGCGGGGGCGATCAGGGAGCGCTCGGGATGTTCCAGTCGGTTCTCTCCCGGGAGACGACGACCTTGCCGAAGGTCACCCGGCCGGTGACCCGGATGACCGGGCCGTCGCCGTCGCCCGCGCCACCGGAGACGTGCCGTTTGGCGAACAGGGCGCCGACCTCGTCGATGACGTGGGCGCGGGCGGGACCCGGACGATCAGCTTGGCGCAGTAGGAGTCGACGGCCAGGGTGATCTCCCGGCCGGGGAGCACCGCGTCGGACAGGTCGACGATCAGCGCGCCGAAGACGGCGCGGAGCGCGGTGTGCCGGGAGGCCACCCAGCGGCCGCCGCGGACGACCTTGCTGAAGACGGCGGCGACCTCCTGGCGCTCGGTGGTGAGGGCGGCGGCGGGTGCGGCGACGTCGGGCAGGTCGCGGGTGAGGGGGGCGAGTTCGCCCACGGTCACCGCGGTGTAGGCGGCTTCCAGGCGGTCGGCGTGTTCGACGCTGGTGAGGCGGCCGGTGGCGAGCGCCTCACCGAGCAGGGCGGCCACGCGATCGCGGTCCGCGTCGGAGGCGCGTAGCACGGGATCGAGAGCGGTCATGGGGACGAGTCTAGGCGATCTCAAGATATATCGCGAGAGGCGTGCCTGTGAGTTCGGTATCGGATGGAACCGATCCCGGACGTAGGGGCGTCCGGTATGTAAGCGTGCTAGACGCGCGAATGTCCGAAGAGGTTTACGTGAGGAAGATTAAAAAACGAGAGGAAACACTTAGTGATCTTGAAAGAGACGTCCACCCGGGGGTTCCGCGCCTACACGGCGAAGCATCTCGACGACCTGCTGCGGCGGGCCGGTCTCGGTGAGGAGGAGCGGCTCCGGATCCGGGCGGTGGCGACCGTGCTGCCCTTCCGCACCAACGCCTACGTGGTGGAGGAGCTGATCGACTGGTCGGCCGTGCCCGAGGACCCGATCTACCGGCTGGTCTTCCCCCAGCCCGACATGCTGCCCGCCGCCGACGTCACCCGGCTGGCCGGCCTGCTGCGCGAGGGCGCCCCGAACGCGCGGCTCCAGGCGGCGGCGAACGAGGTGCGGGCGCGGCTCAACCCGCATCCGGCCGGGCAGCTCGACCTCAACGTCCCGCGAGTCGGGACCGAGCCGGTGCCCGGGATGCAGCACAAGTATCCGGAGACGGTGCTGTTCTTCCCCAAGCAGGGGCAGACCTG
>NZ_CDRNDK010000333.1:0-7271 GCF_977012225.1 Planomonospora algeriensis
GGCGACGGGGGCGGCGGTGGGGGTGGTGGCGGTCGGCGGGGCGGCGGTTGAGGCGCGGATGGCCTTGGCGGTGACCGCGCGGATCTTGGTCCAGTCGGGGTAGCCGGTGTTGATCAGCGGCGGCACGAACTGCACGCTGGTCACCCTGGCGCCCTTGACCTTCAGCGCCAGCGGGACCAGGTGCTCCAGCATCGGGAGCGGGATGTCGGTCGTGATCAGCTCCCTGGTGGCCAGCGCCACCTGGTTGAACCGGGCCAGCACGGTCGCCGGGTCGGCCTGCTGCAGGATGGCGCCCAGCACGCAGCGCTGGCGTCCCATCCGGCTGAAGTCGTCGCTGTAGGTGCGCGAGCGGGCGAACCACATCGCGTCGGCGCCCCCGAGCCTGCGCCTGCCCGCCTTGACCACGCCCTCGTTGTACTTGCCGAACACCACGTCGTGCGGCACGGTGATCGTCACGCCGCCGAGCGCGTCGATGAGGCGGGCGAAGCCCCACATGTTCACCAGGGCGTACCAGTCGATCTTCAGTCCGAGCGTGTAGCCGACGGTGTCGATCAGGACCCGGGCGCCCTGCCCCTTGCGGCCGCCGAAGATCTCCGGGTGGGCGTCGGCGTACTCCCAGACCGCGAACAGCAGGTCCTCGCGCCCGCCTCCGGGCCCGAGCGGGAGCCGGAAGCCGTTCGGGAACCGCTTGGCCATCGGGCTGCCCGGCACGAAGCGGACGTTCTCCAGGTTGCGCGGGAGGCTGAACAGGACGGTGTTGCCGGTGCGCACGTCGATGCTGGCCACGTTGATGCTGTCGGTGCGCACCCCGGGCCGGTGGTCGTCGGCGTCGCCGCCGAGCAGCAGGATGTTCACCCGGCCGCGGCCCGCCCACGGATCCTGCTCGCGGCCGGCGGGGAGCGTCGCGGCCGGGGAGGTGAAGACGCCCTCGATCGTGGCCTGGGAGACCGCGGCGTACTGCCCGACGAACCCGAAGGGCAGCAGCACGGCCACCGCGAGCACGCCGGCGACCGTCCCGGCGGCGGCCTGCCCCGTGGCGGGCAGCGTGCCGGGGTTCAGCACCATGAAGGAGTGCACGACCAGCGCGAACCAGGCGACCCCCAGGGCGAGCGAGGCCACGGTGACGCCCGTCAGCCAGGACGACGCCAGCAGCTGCCCGGCGAGGCTGCCGAGGTCGGAGGTGAGCCCGATCCAGAGCAGGGCGAGCAGCAGCACGGCGTACAGCGAGAGCAGCGCCAGCCCGGTCCGGCGCCGCCCGCCCGCAGGTGCGCGGCCCCCGGCGCGATGGCCGACAGCGCCGTCCACCCGATGACCGCGCCGATCCCGGGCGGCTTTGATCTGTCCCGCACCTGCTCCCCGTTTCCCGCGCTCTCCGCACTTCCCGGTGCGCTCGCCGTGCTCCGCGCGCTTCGCCTCCGCGGGCTCGCGCACTCGTGCGCCGCACAGGAGATGGTAGGCGGAAGGGCAGGTCGCGCAGGCGAAGAGCGCGTGAACACATCAGAAAAACATCCCGATTAATCCAGACATTTGAACTGGAATAAGATTCGGTCATGTCTTTCACCGAGATCGAGTACGGCGTGGCCGACGGTGTGGCCACCATCACGCTCAACCGCCCGGAGCGCCTCAACGCCTTCACCTACGTGATGCGCGCCGAGCTGATCGAGGCCTTCGACCGCGCGGACGCCGACGACGCGGTGCGCGCCGTGGTCGTCACCGGACGCGGCCGGGCCTTCTGCGCCGGGGCCGACCTGGGCGGCGGCGGCGACACCTTCAACCACCGCAGGACCGGGGAGATGTTCGGCGGCGCCGACACCGTCGACGGCTCGCCGCGCGACGGCGGCGGCACGGTGGCCCTGCGCATCGCCCGCTCGCTCAAGCCGGTCATCGGCGCGATCAACGGCCCCGCCGTCGGCGTCGGGGTGACCATGACGCTCCCCATGGACGTCCGGCTCGCCTCCGACACCGCGAAGTTCGGCTTCGTCTTCGCCCGCCGCGGCATCGTGACCGAGGCCGCCTCCAGCTGGTTCCTGCCCCGGATCGTCGGCATCTCCCAGGCGATGGAGTGGGCCGCGACCGGCCGGGTCTTCCCCGCCGCCGAGGCGCTCGAAGGCCGCCTGGTCTCCCGGGTCCTGGCCCCCGCCGACCTGCTCCCGGCCGCCTACGCGCTCGCCCGCGAGATCGCCGACAACACCTCCGCCGTCTCGGTCGCCGCCATCCGCCGGCTCATGTGGTCGGGCCTGTCGGCCGCCTCCCCCTGGGAGGCGCACCGCGCCGACTCGATCCTGATGAACGTCCTCGGCGCCGCCCCGGACGCGGCCGAGGGGGTCACGTCCTTCCTGGAGAAGCGCCCGGCGGAATTCCCGATGAAGGTCAGCCGGGATCTGCCGGACGCCGTACCCGCCTGGCCCGCCAACCCGTACGAAATATCCTGAAGCGCATGCACGACGTTCTCGGCCCCGACTACGAGCTCACGGTCCTGCCGCTGCCGGACGACTACGAGGGCGAGGTCGTCGCCTCCCTCGTCCGGCGCCGCGCCGCGGACCCCACCGGCAGGGCCGTGCTCTACCTGCACGGCTTCACCGACTACTTCTTCCAGACCCACCTGGCCGAGCACTTCGCCGCCCAGGGGATCGACTTCTACGGCCTTGACCTGCGCAAGTACGGCCGCTCGCTGCTGCCGCACCAGACCCGCGGGTTCGTGCGCAGCGTCACCGAGTACTTCCCGGAGATCGACGAGGCGGTCCGGATCATCCGGGCCGAGCACGGCCACGAGGAGGTGATCCTCAACGCCCACTCCACCGGCGGGCTCGTCGCCGCGCTCTGGGCCGACCGGGTCAGGGGCCGGGGGCTGGTCCAGAACCTGGTGCTCAACAGCCCCTTCCTCGACCTCAACGTCCCCGGCCACCTGCGCCTGGCCGCCGACGTCCTGCACCTGCCGCTCTCCCGCCTGCCCGCCCGCGCCGTACTGCCCCTCGGGCTGTCCACGGCGTACGGCACCAGCCTGCACCGCGACCACCACGGCGAGTGGGAGTTCGACCTGGAGTGGAAGCCCGTCGGCGGGTTCCCGGTGCACGCCGCCTGGCTGGCGGCGATCCGCCGCGCCCAGAGACGGCTCCACGGCGGCCTGCGCGTGGACGTGCCGGTCCTGGTGCTCTGCGCGGAGAAGGGACTGCGGCTGCGCGACTTCGCCCCCGAGGCCCAAGGCGCCGACACCGTGCTCGACCCCGAGCAGATCGCCCGCTGGTCGACCAGGATCGGCGGCCACGTCACCTGCGTCCGGGTGCCCGGCGGCATGCACGACCTGGTGCTGTCGCCCGAACCCGCGCGCAAGCAGGTCTTCGCCGAGATGGACCGCTGGCTGGCCTGCTACCGCTGAGCGGGCCGCGCTCCCGGGGCCGTTCCCGGCGTCCGCCGCCCCGGGGGAGCCGGCGTCCCCGGGACCGGCCGCCGGGGGCGCCCGGGAGACGGCGAGCACGGCCCCCGGGGAAACGGTCACCAGGGGAAGGCGAACAGGCCGTAGTAGGCCGCCGCGACCAGCAGCAGCCCGGTGCTGCCCAGCACCCCGGCGATCGCGACGTGCTGCGGGCGGCTGGGCTGCCAGCCCTCCCGCAGCGCCGAGACGACGGCGGCGGTGGCCGTCACCTCCTGCAGCAGCATCAGCACGGCCAGCCCCCGGACGACCAGCCAGCCGGCGAGGACCGCGGGCCAGGCCCCCGCCTGGTTGACCGAGAACAGCACCAGCAGCGTGATGAAGGCCAGCACCGAGGCGAGGAGCCCGGCCCCCGTCCACGCCATCCGGCGGAACCGGCGCCGGATGGGCGGCCAGAGCCGGGCGTTGGCCTCGGCCTGGGGGCGGCTGCCGCGCAGCCGTACCACCATCGCGGCCACCGGGCCGGCCACGTAGCCGACGGCGGCCAGGCAGAGCGTGAGCCCCAGGACCGTGCCCCCGGCGTACCACGGCGCGGCCGGGACGTCGCTGGCCTCGTAGCGCTGGACCGGGGTGGCGCCGGCGATGCGCGGGGAGGGCGGTGAACCGGAGGGGGGCGCCGCGGGATCCGCCGTGCCGGGCAGGCCCCTGACCCAGTTGGCCAGCGTCTCCAGATAGCCGGGGGCGAACGGCCCGCCGTGCACCCGCATGCCGTGGTCGGCCCCCTCCAGGTAGCGGATCGTGTAGGCGGAGTTGCCGCCCTCGGCGAGCGCGCGGGTGAGGGTCTGGCTGCTCTCCACGAACGGGATCGACGGGTCGCGCGTGCCGTACAGGGCCAGCACCGGCCGGCGCGTCCCGCGTAGCGCCGGCACGCCGTCGTGGCGCAGGAAGTTCATGTCCACCGCGGACATCGCCCGGATGAGCAGCTCGCGTACCCCGCTCGGGGCGTGCAGCCGGTCCAGCTGCTCGCCCAGCGCCCAGCTGACCTGCCGCACGGGCGAGACGTTCGGGGCGGAGACCAGTACGGCGAAGCCGACGTCGGCGCTGCGGGAGGCCGCGATCGGCACCACCCAGCTGCCCTCGCTGACCCCCCACAGCCCGGCGCGGGCCGGGTCCACGTCGGCGCGCCCGCGCAGCTCGGCCAGCATGCGCAGCGCGTCGTCGGCGAGCAGGCCGAAGTCGCGGTGGCGGAAGTCGTAGCCGACGGTCCGCTTGTCGTAGACGAGTGTGACGATCCCGGCCCTGGCCAGCCACTCGGCCTGCGCGTCGAACTCGTCGCGCACGCCCGGTCCGGCCCCCTGCACGAAGACCAGCGCGGGATGCCTGCCCGGGGTGAGCGGCGCGCGGATCGTCGCCTCCAGGGTGGTGCCCGCGGCCGGCACGGTGACGTTCCGCACGGAGACGGGCGCGTCGCGGAGACGGGCCGCAGCTCGTGGGCGGGCTGCGGCGGGAGCGTGCGGAAGACCGGGTCCGCGGTCAGCGGCGACGGATCGAACGGCGGGGGCAGGGTGTAGCCCACCGTCGCCAGGGCGGCCATGATCAGGCCGGCGGCCACGCTCAACACGCCCCGGCCCACGCGCATGCCGTTCCGCTCCCCGATGGCCGTCCGTCCGAGTGTCCGTCTCCGATCTTCAACCCTACCCAGCGCGGAGGAAGCGTGGGTATCCGGTGGATATCGATGAGACCGGGGAGGTGGGAGTGGCGGCATATGTCTCCGAGTCCTGTTAGCTTCAAGCGTCATGCGGGTGCTGCACACATCGGACTGGCACCTGGGCCGCTCGTTCCACCGGGAGAGCCTCCTGGCGGCCCAGGGAGTCTTCGTCGACCATCTGATCGAGACGGTCAGGGCCGAGCGGGTCGAGGTGGTCGTCGTCTCGGGCGACGTCTACGACCGGGCGCTGCCGTCGGTCGACGCGGTCGACCTGTGCAACGAGGCGCTGCGGCGGCTGGTCGCCGAGGGCGTGCGCACCGTGCTGATCAGCGGCAACCACGACTCCGCGCGCCGCCTCGGCTTCGGCGCCGACCTGATCGACACCGCGGGCGTGCACCTGCGCACCGACCCGGCCCGGGTCGGCGCCCCCGTGCTCGTCGGCGACGTGGCGTTCTACGGCATCCCCTATCTGGAGCCCGAGCTGGTCCGCGGCCCCTGGGAGCTGCCCGAGCGCACCCACACCGCCGCCATCGGGCACGCCATGTCCCTCATCCGGGCCGACCTCGCGCGCCGCGGCACCCGGTCGGTGGTGCTGGCCCACGCGTTCGTGACCGGCGGGCAGGCCAGCGACAGCGAGCGCGACATCAGCGTCGGCGGCGTCGTGCACGTCCCGGTCTCGGTGTTCGACGGCGTCGACTACACGGCCCTCGGCCACCTGCACGGCCGCCAGCGGATGAGTGAGGCGGTGCGTTACTCCGGCTCCCCGATCGCCTACTCCTTCTCCGAGCTCGGCCAGGTCAAGGGCTCCTGGCTGGTGGAGATCGGCCCGGGCGGGTTCGCCGGCGCCGAGTTCGCCGAGGCCCCGGTGCCCCGCAGGCTCGGCCGCCTCGAAGGCCGCCTCGACGACCTGCTCGCCTCGGACGCCCACGCCGACCACGAGGACCGCTGGCTGCAGGTGGTGCTGACCGACCCCGTCCGGCCGAAGAGCGCCATGGAGCGCCTGCGCACCCGCTTCCCGCACGCGCTCACGCTCTCCTTCGAACCCGAGGGCGGGCCGCCGGAGAGCGCGGCCCGGCCCCGGCTGGCCGGCCGCCCCGAGATCGAGGTGGTGCTCGACTTCGTCCGCGAGGTGCGCGGCGAGGCCGCCGACGACGAGGAGACCCGGCTGCTCCGGCAGGCCGTCGAGGAGTCCCGCGCCAAGGAGGCGATGGCGTAGATGCGCCCCCACCGTCTGCAGCTCACCGCCTTCGGCTCGTTCCCGGGCGAGGAGGAGGTCGACTTCGACGCCCTGGCCGAGGCCGGGCTGTTCCTGATCCACGGCTCCACCGGCGCGGGCAAGACCACCGTGCTGGACGCGCTCTGCTTCGCCCTGTACGGCCAGGTGCCCGGCCAGCGCAACAGCGCCCGCAGCCTGCGCTGCGACCACGCCCCGCCGGGCCGGGGCCCGCGGGTCGTCCTGGAGGTCACCGTCCGGGGCCGCCGGCTGCGCGTCACCCGCTCGCCGGCCTGGCAGCGGCCCAAGCAGCGCGGCACCGGCACCACCCTGGAGCAGGCCAAGGTGCTGCTGGAGGAGCTCGCGCCCTCCGGAGAGTGGACCGGCCTGACCACCCGGATGGACGAGGCGGGCGATCTGATCGGCGGTCTGCTCGGCATGAACCTGGCGCAGTTCTGCCAGGTCGCGATGTTGCCGCAGGGCGCCTTCGCGCACTTCCTGCGCGCCGACGGCGATGAGCGCCGGAAGGTGCTGGAGCGGCTCTTCTCGGTCAAGGTCTACGCCGCCGCCGAGTCCTGGCTCGCCGACCGCCGCACCGCGGCCTTCCGCGACCAGCAGGCCCTGCGCCGGGAGGTCGATTCCGTCGTCGACCGCGTCCAGGAGGCCGCGGGTCCCGAGCTCCTGGACGCCCTCGCCGCGTCGGTGGCCGCCGGCGTGTCCCCGGAGCCGGAGGCCGGGCTGCTCGCGGTGCTCCCGGAGCCGGAGCCGGACGCCCCGGCGGTGTCCCCGGAGCCGGAGGCCGGGGTCCTCGCGGTGCTCCCGGGGATGGAGGTGCCGCGACCCGCGGCCTCCCCGGAGCCGGCGGTCTCCGCGGAGCACACCGCGGAGACGCGGGACGCGGCCGCCTGGATGGAGGACGACCCCCTGGGATGGCCGGGGCGCTGGCCGGCTCGCCGCGGCGCTGTCCACCCGCTACACCG
>NZ_CDRNDK010000334.1:0-7219 GCF_977012225.1 Planomonospora algeriensis
GCCCCGGCGCAGCCCGGCGACCCCGCGCGTCCTGGGGACTCCGCGTGTTCGGGGGATCCCGTGCGTCCCGGGGACCCCGCGCATCCCGCTCATCCCGTGCGGGCGGCGGCCGGCGGGCCGCCAGGTCGTCGGCATGTCCTGCTCCTGTCCGTTCTGCGTTGCATGCCCGCCGTCGGCGGGTGCACGCGGGTCAGCGTGCGACCGACAGGTGCACGTGGTCGAAGTGGTTGGCGGTCGCGCCGCCGCGGTCCTCCATCAGGCGCCAGCCCTCGCTCGCGCGGGAGGGGTTCCAGATGTGCTGGGCGAAGATCACGTATTTGACGCCGAGGCGGTCGGCGTTGTCCTTGAGGTAGTTGGCGATCTCCCAGCCCTCCTTCAGCCTGGCGGAGGAGGGCATCTTCCCGCCCGAGGTGATCATGAAGTCGGCGGCCTTGCCGGTGGGGTGGTCGCTGCCGGGCATGCCGCCGTCGGCGCGCCAGGCGCCGATCGCGGAGAACTTCCCGAACTTCGCGTCGACCTCCTCGATGGCCTTGCGCATGGTGGGGGTGATGCGGCTGCCGCCGCCCAGGACCTTGGAGGGGGCGTGCGCCGCGGGGGCGGTGGTGGACGCGGTGGTGGACGCGGTGGACGGGGAGGCCGTCGTGCCGCCGCCCCGCGCGGCGGCGAGTTCGGCGGCGAACTCCCGGCCGGAGGCGCCGGAGACACCGGAGCGGGGTCCGAGCTGCGTGAACTGGCCCTGCAACTGGGCCACACGGGTCTGGATCGCGGCGATGCCGTCGGTCATCTGGGGATCTCCTCCTGGCCGCGCGGACACGGGACTCGCGGAGACGGGACTCGGCGAAAGCGGGCATCCTGCCCTTCGGCAGGTCCCGGGGTGGATCTGAGGACTTGAGGGACAACCGTGACCTCCCGTCCCGATCGGATCCGGGAAAAACCTCAGGACCCCTCCGCGCCGTCCGATGGGCCTACCTGAGCAGGGAGTGCTCACCCCGTTACGCCAAGGATCGGCGGCCGTAGCAGAACGAACGGAGTCTGTTCGTGCTCGAGGACGTCACGTCCAGCGTGGTGCGCGTCGCGCTGAAGGGTCTGGCCCAGCGCCAGCGTGTGATCGCAGACAACATCGCCAACATCGAGACTCCCAGGTTCCTCGCCGGCCGCGTCCAGTTCGAAGAGGCCCTGCGCACCGCCGTCGAGACGGGGACCTCGCCGCGGGAGGTGACCCCGGAGGTCGCCCGCTCCCTGGAGCCCACCCGGGAGAACGGCAACAACGTCAATCTCGACCACGAGACCTTGTCGCACATGGACACCACGCTGCGCTACCAGACGATGCTGAAGGCCCTCGACTCCAAGTACGGCATGCTCCGCTCCGTCATCCGGGGAGGTGCGTGAGATGAGCGTCGGAGGACCCTTCCGCGCGATCGGCATCGCCGGCACCGGCGTGACCGTCTACCGCAAGTGGCTGGACGCGGTGTCGGACAACATCGCCAACATCAACAACGCCGCCCCCACGAGCGGTGAGGCGTTCCGCGCCCGGTACGTGACGGCCCAGGCCGTGGACTACGGGTCGGGCACCGGCGGAGTCCAGGTCGGCGGGATCGAACTGGGCAGCGGCGAGGGCCGCCTCGTCCACGAGCCCGACAACCCCCTCGCCGACGAGAGCGGCTACGTGCGCTACCCCGACATCGACCTCGGCGCCCAGATGGGCCAGCTGATGATGGCCCAGCGCGCCTACCAGGCCAACCTCTCGGTCGTCGACCGCGCCTATGACGCCTACCAGGCCGCACTCCAGCTCGGGAGGAACGGATGAGCATCCAGCCGATCGGCCCCATCGCGGGCCCCCTGCGCATCACCGGTCCCGCCGAGGTCGGCGGGACCGCCGCTCCGAGCGGCGCCGCCGAGGTCTTCGGCAACCTGCTCACCCAGGGCGTCGACACGCTGCAGCAGACGCAGGCGACCGCCGACTCGCTGGCCGTCAAGGCCGCCACGGGCGACCTGCAGGACGCGCACGACTACATGGCCGCCAGCACCGAGGCCGCGCTCGCCACCCAGATGACCGTCGCCATCCGTGACAAGGCCGTCGCCGCCTTCACCGAGATCATGAGGATGCAGGCCTGATGCAGGAACGCGCGCTCGCCGCCCTCCGCAAGGCCCGCTCCTCGTTCGCGTCGTTCAGCACCGGGCAGAAGGCCGTCACCATCTCCCTCGTGCTGGCCATCGCGGTCGGCGGGTTCTTCTTCTCCCAGTGGGCCGCCAAGCCGGTCTACGGCACGCTGTACTCCAACCTCTCGGGCGCCGACGGCAACGCGATCGTCGAGCAGCTCACCGCCGACGGCGTCCCCTACCAGCTCACCGACGGCGGCGGCACGATCATGGTGCCGCAGGCGCAGGTCTACGACCTGCGGCTGAAGATGAGCGGTCAGGGCCTGCCGACCCAGGCCGACGGCGGCGGCTACTCCCTGCTGGACAAGCAGGGCGTAACCACCTCCGACTTCATGCAGCACGTCGGCTACCAGCGCGCCCTGGAGGGCGAGCTCGCCAGGACGATCAAGGCGATCGACGGCGTCACCTCCGCCAGCGTGCACCTCGCGATCCCGCAGAAGGACGTCTTCGCCGACGACGCCGCCAAGCCGACCGCCTCGGTCCTGGTGGGCACCCAGCCCACCAAGCCGCTGACCAACAGCCAGATCAAGGCCGTGGTGAACCTGGTCAGCTCCAGCGTCGAGGGCCTGTCCCCGACCGACGTGACGCTGGCCGACTCCAGCGGCCAGGTGCTGGCCGCCGCAGGCGAGCAGGCCCTCACCGGCGCCGGCAGCGAGCGCGAGGAGCAGACCCAGTCGTTCGAGCAGCGGATGAGCGGCTCCCTGCAGCAGATGCTGACCCAGGTCCTCGGCCCGAACAAGGCCGTCGTCAAGGTCACCGCCGACCTCGACTACGACCAGACCGAGACCAAGAGCCAGCGCTACGTCAGCGACCCGGCCCTCCCGCCGCTGTCGTCGACGACCAAGGAGGAGACCTACGCCGGAGGCGGCACGCCCACCGGCGGCGTCCTCGGCCCCGACAACATCCAGGTCCCGGGCGGCAGCGCCGGCAACGACTACAAGTCGACCACCGAGACCCGCGACAACGCCGTGGGACTGGTCACCGAGACCCGCAAGACCGCCCCCGGCAAGGTCCGCAAGCTGGACGTCGCGGTGCTGGTCGACGGCCAGGCCGCCGCCGGCGTGGACACCGCCGAGATCCAGCGGATCGTCTCCTCGGCCGCGGGCATCAACGCCCAGCGCGGCGACACCATCGCCGTCTCGGCGATGCCGTTCGACGACAGCGCCGCCACCAAGGCCGCCGCCGACCTGGCCGCCGCGGCCAAGGCCGAGCAGGACGGCCGCACGATGGAACTGGTCAAGATCGGCGCGCTGGCCCTGGGCATCGGGCTGCTGTTCCTCATCGGCTGGCTGCGCGGGCGCAAGAAGCGGCGCCGCTCGCAGCTGAGCAAGGCCGAGCTGGAGCAGCTGGAGGCCATGCAGGCCGAGCTGGAGCGCGTGCGCCTGCAGGCCGCCATCGAGGCCGCCGAGCGCGAGGCGCTGCCCGCCGGCACCGGTGAGGCGCCCGCCGAGCCGGACGGCGACAGGCGTGAGGAGCTCCGGGACGAGATCTCCGGCCTGGTCGACCGGCAGCCTGAAGAAGTCGCCCAGCTGCTGCGCGGCTGGCTCGCCGACAGGAGGAGCTGACATGCCGATGGTCGAGACGATGAGCGGCCTGCGCAAGGCCGCGGTGCTCCTGGTCCAGATGGGCAAGGAGGACTCGGCGAAGGTGCTCGCGCAGCTGCGCGAGCCCGAGGTCGAGGAGCTGACCGCCGAGATCGTGCGGCTCGGCACCGTCGACCCCGGCGACGCGGTGGACATCCTCACCGAGTTCCGCGACCTGGCGGTCGCCTACCGCTACGCCGGCCAGGGCGGCATGGACTTCGCCCGCGAGGTGCTGGAGGCGACGCTGGGTCGCGAGCGGGCCAGCCAGATCGTCGAGCGCCTGTCGGCGTCGCTGGTCGACATGCCGTTCAGCTTCCTGCAGCGGGCCGACCCCCGCCAGGTGCTGGGATTCGTCCAGGACGAGCACCCGCAGCTGATCGCGCTGGTGCTGGCGCACCTGCCGGCGCACCTGGCCTCGCAGATCCTGTCGGGGCTCAACCCCAACCTGCAGGCCGACGTGGCGCACCGCATCGCGGTGATGGACCGCACCTCGCCCGACATCATCCGCCAGGTGGAGTCGTTGCTGGAGCGCAAGCTCTCGTCGGTCCTGCAACCGTCCGACCTCTCCGCGGTGGGCGGTCTGCAACCTCTGGTCGACATCATCAACCGTGCCGACCGCGTCACCGAGCGCCTCATCCTCGAGGGGCTGGAGGGGCGCAGCCCCGAGCTGGCCGAGGAGGTCCGGAGCCGGATGTTCATGTTCGAGGACGTCGTCCACCTCGACGACCGCGCCGTCCAGCTCGTGGTCCGGCAGGTCGAGACCGTGGACCTGGCCACCGCGCTCAAGGGCGTCGGCCAGGACGTGCTCAACAAGATCACCAAGAACCTGTCCGAGCGGGCCGCCGCGAACCTCGTCGAGGAGATCGAGCTGCTCGGCCCGGTGCGGCTGCGCACCGTCGAGGAGTCCCAGGCCAAGATCGTGCACGCGATCCGCGCCCTGGAGGAGTCGGGCCAGATCGTGATCCGGAGGGGAGACGAGGATGAGTTCGTCGCCTGAGACCGTCCTGCGCGGAACGGACGCGCTCACCTTCAGCGCCGCCCGCTTCGCCACCGACTTCGGCGTCACCACGAACGTGCCGGCCGCGGTCATGGACGGGATCCGCGCCGAGGCGCGGGCCGCCGGATACGCCGCGGGCTGGGCCCAGGGCCTGGAGGAGGCCCGGCGCAACACCGCGGCCGAGCACCGCGACGAGGCCGAGCGCGTCGCCCGGGCCGAGGCCCGGAAGATCGCCCGGCTGGAGAGCGCGCTGACCGCGATCGCCGCCTCGGCCGCCCGGCTGGAGCAGCAGACGGCGCCCGGCGCCGCCGAGATCGAGGACCTCGTCGTGCGGACGGCCTTCGCGATCGCCGAGGCGGTACTCGGCCGGGAGATCGAGCACAGCCCCGAGCCCGGCCGCGAGGCCCTGGCCCGGGTGCTGGAGCTGGTGCCCGAGCACCGCCCCGTGCTCGTCCGCCTCAGCCCCTCCGACCACGCCGCGATGGTCGGCGCGGGTCAGAACACCTTCGAGGTCGACGGCCGGAGCGTGACCATGGTCGTCGATCCCCGCCTGAAGCCCGGCGACGCCGTCGCCGAAAGCGACGCGACCTCCGTGGACGCGCGCCTGAGCACCGCCGCACAGCGAGTCAAGGAGGCCCTGGGCCTGTGATCTCCTCCACCATCGACACCCGCCTCCGGGCCGCCGTCGCCGCCGCGCGGCCCCGCGTGACCGGCCGCGTCGCGGCCGTCGTCGGCCTCTCGGTCGACGTCGAGGGCGTGTCCGGCAGGGTGGGTGATCTGGTCCTCCTCGGCGACGGTCCCGCGGCCGTCCCGGCCGAGGTGGTGGCCCTGTCCGGCGGCCGGCTCAGCTGCCTGCCGCTGGGCTCGCTGACCGGCATCGGCGTGGGCAGCCCCGTCACCGCCACCGGCGACGCGCTGCGCCTCCCGGTCGGCGAGGCGCTGCGCGGCCGCATCCTGGACGGCCTCGGCCGCCCGCTCGACGGCGGCCCCTCGCTGGCCGGCCTGGAGATGGTCCCGGTCGAGAACGAGCCGCCGCCCGCCCTGCGGCGCCGCCGCATCCTGGAGCCGATGCCGCTGGGCGTGCGGGCCATGGACACGATGATCACGGCGGGGCGCGGGCAGCGCCTGGGCATCTTCGCCGGTTCCGGCGTCGGCAAGTCCAGCCTGATGTCCATGATCACCCGTGGCACCGAGGCGGAGATCACCGTCGTGGCGCTGGTCGGCGAGCGCGGCCGCGAGGTCCGCGAGTTCATCGAGAACGACCTGGGCCCCGAGGGCCTGGCCCGCTCCGTCGTGGTCGTGGCCACCTCCGACCAGCCGCCGATGGTGCGCCTGCGCGCCTGCTTCACCGCCACCCGGATCGCCGAGTGGTTCCGCGACCAGGGCCGCGACGCGCTGCTGCTGATGGACAGCCTCACCCGGGCCGCCATGGCCCAGCGCGAGGTCGGCCTGTCGGCGGGCGAGCCCCCGGCGACCCGCGGCTACCCGCCGTCGGTGTTCGCGATGCTGCCCCGGCTGCTGGAGCGCGCCGGACCCGGGATCGACGGCAGCATCACCGGCCTGTACACGGTGCTGGTCGACGGCGACGACCACAACGAGCCGATCGCCGACGCGGCGCGCTCCATCCTCGACGGCCACGTCGTGCTGGACCGCCGCCTGGCCACCGCCGGGCACTTCCCGACGATCGACGTGCTGGAGTCGGTCTCCCGCGTCGCCGGCGCGGTGACCAGCCGCGAGCAGCGCGCCGACGCCACCGCGCTGCGCCGCATCCTCGCCGCCCACCGCGACATCCGCGAGCTGGTGGAGATCGGCGCGTACGTGCCCGGCACCAACCCGGACGCGGACCTGGCCCGCGCGCTGTGGCCGCGCATCGAGGCGTTCCTCCGCCAGGACATGGAGGAGCAGACCACGGCCGCGCAGGCGTGGGAGTCGCTCCGGGCCCTGCTGCCCTGAGCCGGGACGGAGCCCCGGCATCCCCCGGTACGGCCCCCCCGGTACGGAATCCCGGCCCGGGGTCTCCCGGTCCGGTACGGGATCCCCGGGCGGAAGGACGTTTCCGGCGAGCACCCGCAGACCCCCGCAGCACCTTCCCCGCGTGACCGCCTCCCCTGGCCGGAACCCGGCATCCAAGGAGATCTGACATGAGCCCACGTTTCCGTCTGTCGTCGATCCTGCGGGCCCGCAAGGCACAGGAGGACGCCGCCAAGGGCGGGGTGGCCCGCGCCCGCGCCGAGGCCGCGGCCGCCGACCGCCAGGTCCAGGCCAAGGAGGCCGAGCTGCAGGGCCGGATGATCACGCCGGACCCGTCCGACGCCGCCGCGTTCGTCGCGGCGATGGCCGCGCGCCGCGCGGTCGCCGGGGAGCTCTCGCTCAAGATCCAGAAGGCCGAGGAGGCCGCGCAGCGGGTCGGCGCCGGCGTGGACGCCTGGAGCGCCGCCTCCCAGCGCCGCCGCATGGTGGACAAGCTCGCCGAACGCCA
>NZ_CDRNDK010000335.1:0-7195 GCF_977012225.1 Planomonospora algeriensis
GGGCGGTCTCGGGGCCGGTGGCCGGACGGGCGGTCAGCCGGGGCGCGGTGGGCGGGCCACTCGTGGTCGAGCACGCTGAAGTAGACCGTGTCGCGCCAAGTGCCGTCGGGGCGGCGGCGGTGGCGGCGCAGAGTGCCCTCGTAGGCGCAGCCGAGGCGCCGGATGGCGGCCTGGGAGCGGGTGTTGAGGTGGTCGGTCTTCAGCTGGACCCGGTTGAACCCGAGCGTGCCGAGGGCGTGGTCGATCAGGAGGACCTTGCATTCGGTGTTCACGGCGGTGCGCCAGACCGCCCTGCCGTACCAGGTCCAGCCGATCTCGACGCTGTGGTCGAACCCCGGCACGTCGATGTAGGAGGTCCAGCCGGTCGCCCGGCCGGTCTCCCGGAGGACCACCGCGAACGGCACGTGCCGGTCGTCCCCGATGAGGTGACGCGCGATGGCCGCCAGCTCCGCCTCGGTCTCCGGCACGGGGACTCCGAGCCAGCGCCAGACCTCCGGGTCGCCGCCCCCCGCGGCGAAGAGGTCGGGGAGGTGGGCGGGGGTCAGCGGTTCCAGCCGTACGGCGGCGCCTTCGAGGGTGACGGGAGAGGGCATGGTCGCGGTCATGCGGACGACCCTAGAAGGGGGAAGCGGCCGGTCCTAAGGTCCACTTGGTGGATTTTCCCGGAAGACCACCCGGATTCGGGAGGGACGGTCGACACTCATACCGTCCGGTCGGTACGCTCCGGGAGGACGAGGTGAGGAGTACCGATGGACTTCGGGTTCGACGCGAGGACCGAGGAGCTGAGGCAACGGCTGCTCGCGTTCATGGACGAGTGCGTTTATCCGGCGGAGGAGGCCTTCGAGGCCCAGGCCGCCGAGAGCGGCTGGACCGTCCCGCCGCTGCTGGAGGAGCTCAAGGCGGAGGCGCGCGAACGCGGCCTGTGGAACCTCTTCCTCCCCGGCGAGCACGGCGCCGGGCTGACGAACCTGCAGTACGCGCCGCTGGCCGAGATCATGGGCCGGTCGCCGAGGATCGCGCCCGCCGCCACCAACTGCGCCGCCCCGGACACCGGCAACATGGAGGTCCTGGCCCAGTTCGGCGACGAGCGGCAGCGCAAGGAGTGGCTGGAGCCGCTGCTGCGCGGGGAGATCCGCTCGGCGTTCGCGATGACCGAGCCGGCCGTGGCCTCCTCCGACGCCTCGAACATCTCGCTGTCGATCACGCGCGATGGTGGCGAGTACGTGATCAACGGCCGCAAGTGGTTCGCCTCCGGCGCGATGAACCCCGACTGCCGGATCCTCATCGTGATGGGCAAGACCGACCCCGAGGCGTCGTCGCACCGGCAGCAGTCGATGGTCCTGGTCCCCACGGACACCCCGGGCGTGCACGTCCGGCGCGGCATGCACGTGTTCGGCTACACCGACGCCGACCACGGCGGGCACGGCGAGATCGACTTCACCGACGTGCGGGTGCCGGCGGCCAACCTCATCGGCGAGGAGGGCGGCGGCTTCGCCATCGCCCAGGCCCGCCTCGGGCCGGGCCGGATCCACCACTGCATGCGGCTGATCGGGATGGCCGAGCGGGCCGTCGAGCTGATGTGCGCCCGCGCGCTGGCCCGGACCGCGTTCGGCAAGCCGATCGCCCAGCAGGGCGTCGTGCAGGACTGGATCGCCGAGTCGCGCGTGAAGATCGAGCAGCTCCGGCTGCTGGTGCTGAAGACCGCCTGGCTGATGGACACGGTGGGGAACCGGGGCGCCCACACCGAGATCCAGGCCATCAAGATCGCCACTCCGCGCGAGGTGGAGTGGATCGTGGACAAGGCCATCCAGGTCCACGGAGCCGGCGGCGTCAGCCAGGACTTCCCGCTGGCCGGCCTCTGGGCCGCGGCCAGGTCGCTGCGCCTGGCCGACGGCCCCGACGAGGTGCACAAGCGTTCGCTCGCCTACCGCGAACTGAAGAAGCACATGGGAGACCGCTGATGACGGCTGAAGAGGTCGAGTCACTGGCCAGGGAGTTCCTGGCCGCGCACGATCCGGGCGGCGACCGCCTGGAGTTCCTGCGGGCCCGGTTCGACGCGGGGCTCGCCTGGGTGCACTTCCCAGTAGGACTGGGCGGCCTGGGCGTCCACCGGGAGCTGCAGCAGGTGGTGGAGCGCGTGCTCGCCGGGACGCCGCAGCTCGACACCGGCGTCCAGGGGATCGGGCTCGGCATGGCCGCGCCGACGATCCTGGCGTTCGGCACAGAGGAGCAGAAGAAGCGCTTCCTGCGGCCGCTCTGGACGGGCGAGGAGATCTGGTGCCAGCTCTTCAGCGAGCCCGGCGCGGGTTCGGACCTGGCGACCCTCGCGACGCGGGCGGTCCGCGACGGCGACGAGTGGGTCGTGGACGGGCAGAAGGTGTGGACCTCCGGGGCGCACCACTCCCGGTGGGCGATCCTGGTGGCCCGGACCGACGCGGAGGTGCCCAAGCACCGGGGGCTGACGTACTTCGTCTGCGACATGCACGCGCCCGGCGTCGACGTCCGGCCGCTGCGGCAGATCACCGGCGAGGCCGAGTTCAACGAGGTCTTCCTGACGGGCGTGCGGCTCGGTGACGATCTGCGCCTCGGCGAGGTCGGCGACGGCTGGCGGGTCGCGCAGATGACCCTGATGAACGAGCGGGTCGCCATCGGCGGGCCCCGGTACGGCGCGGCGGCGGCATGGTCGGCGTGGTGACCGAGACCTGGCGGGCCCGGCCCGAGCTGCGCACCCACGATCTGCACCAGCGGCTGCTGAAGCTCTGGGTGGAGGCGGAGGTGACCCGGCTGGCCGGGGCCCGGCTGCGCGAGCAGCTCGCGGCGGGCCAGCCCGGTCCCGAGGGGTCGGGCATGAAGCTCTCCTTCGCCTCGCTCAACCAGGCGCTGTCCGGCCTGGACGTCGAGCTGCGCGGGGAGGAGGGGCTGGAGTACGACGACTGGTCGTTCCGCCGCTCCGACAGCGTGGACTTCTTCGGCCGCGGCGCCGGATACCGCTACCTGCGCGCGAAGGGGAACTCGATCGAGGGCGGCACCTCGGAGATCCTGCGCAACATCGTCGCCGAGCGCGTGCTGGGCCTGCCGTCGGAGCCCCGCGTCGACAAGGACGTGCCCTGGAAGGACCTCCCCCGATGACACGGAGTGAACCCGACGGCGTGAGCGGAGTGGTCCGCGAGGTACGAGTGGCCCGCGTAGCGAATGAGGAGCGGTGAGCGACCGATGACACTGCTGTACACCGAGGTCGAGGAGGAGCTCCGAGCCTCCGTGCGGGACCTGCTCACCGACCGCTGCGGGCCGGACGCCGTGCTGGGGCGGATCGAGTCGGCCGCGCCGTACGACATGGAGCTGTGGAAGACGCTCTCCCGGGACATCGGGGTGGCGGGCCTGCTGGTGCCGGAGGCGCTCGGCGGGGCGGGGGCGACGGCGCGCGAGGTCGCGGTGGTGCTGGAGGAGCTGGGCCGGGCGGTCGCGCCGGTGCCGTTCCTGACCAGCGCCGTGCTGGCGACGAAGGCGCTGCTGGAGATCGGCGAGGAGGACCTGATCCAGGAGCTCGCCTCCGGCGACGTCACGGCGGCTCTGGTGGTCCCGCTGGCCGCCTCGCCGTACCGGTCGCTGCCGGAGGCCGTCACCGTCGGCGCGGACGGCACGCTGAGCGGGCGGGTGCGCGCGGTCGCGGGGGCGGAGGTCGCCGACGTGCTGCTCGTCCCGGTCGGTCCGGGCGCGCTCTACCGGGTGGAGGCGGAGCACGCCCGCATCGAGGTGACGCCCTCGCTGGACCTGACCCGGCCGGTCGCGACGGTCGTCTTCGACGGCGCCCCCGGTGAGGTGCTCGGGCACTTCGAGCGGGGGAAGGTGCTGTCGTTCGGCGCCGGGCTGCTCGCCTCCGAGCAGCTGGGTGTGGCGCAGTGGTGCCTGGACACGACGCTGGCCTACATCAGGGAGCGCCACCAGTTCGCCCGGCCGATCGGGTCGTTCCAGGCGATCAAGCACCGGATGGCCGACCTCTGGCTGGACGTGGTGCGCGCCCGCGCGGCCGCCCGCAACGCCGCCGACCTGCTGGCCGAGTCCGGCGGGGACTCGCCGGAGCTGGCCGCGGCGGTGGCCAAGGCGTGGTGCTCGGAGGTGGCGCTGCACGTCGCCGAGGAGAGCGTGCAGTTGCACGGGGGCATCGGCATGACCTGGGAGCACCCGGTGCACCTGTATCTCAAGCGGGCCAAGGCGGGGCAGATCGCGCTGGGTTCGCCCGGCGCCCACCGCGACGCCGTGGCCGAGCTGGCGGACCTGCCCGGTCCCCTCTGACGGTCCCGCCGGCCCCGCCCGACCGCGGGGCCGGCCATCAGCCCCGGGGGTGCAGCGAGGTGAGCAGGAGGTCGGCGTAGTAGGCGCCCAGGGCGGCTCCGGAGATCGGTCCCTCCGGGCTGTACCAGGTGTTGAGGTGGTGGACCGAGCCGAAGAAGAAGTCGACGACGATGTCGGCGGGGGTGTCGGTGCGGAAGACGCCCTCGCGCTGGCCCTCCAGGATCAGGTCCCGGAAGCGCTCGTGGTAGACGCGGCGCTCGGCCCGCACGCCCTTGCGGGTGTCGGGGGCCAGCAGATGCATCGAGCGGAAGAAGATCTTGGAGTCGTCGAGGTTCTCGACGGAGGTCTGCACGACGTCGGCGGCGGCGCCGTAGAGGCGCTCGGTCACGGTCCCGGGGCCGTCGGCGAACTGGACGAGCCGCTCCATCTGCATGCGGAGGACCCGGCCGTAGATCTCGCGGAGTAGATCGTCCTTCGAGTCGAAATAGTGGTACATGGCGCCTTTGGTGACGCCCGCGGCGGAGACGATCTCCTGCACCGAGGTGCTCTCGAAACCCTGCTCGGCGAAGAGGCGGGTGGCCTCGCTGAGCAGCCGCTGCCGTACCGGCTCCTGGTCCTGGGCCATGTGCTCCCCTTACATCTGGTGAAGAAAGCATACCGACTGGTCGGTCAGAACGCCCACCGGATGGCGAAGCCGTGTTACTTGCGTCACCTTCGCATGCCTGGAGCTCCCGCTTGGGTATTTCATTATCCAAGGATCTTCAGCGTGGCAGGTCCATGTCCTTCCCATTCACTCGAACTGTGGGGGTTCGTTGTGCCTGGCGGATCTATCTACGTGCCGCCCGATGACCAGGTTCACGGGTTGTCACCGCAGGTGATGTACGAGAAGAACTGGCGCGAGGAGGCCAAGGAGCGCTGGAAGGCGCGCGGCCTCAAGGCGGCCGGGGGACTGATCGCGGGCGTCGCGCTGGCCTACCGGTTCGGTTTGCCGCCGGTGGTGCTCGGACTCTCGCTCGGCGTGCTGGTCGGCGTCGCCGACCTGGCCTGGGACTGGTGGTCCTTCAGGTCGACCGCGGTCTGGCGGGGCAGGCGGCGCGGCGAGGCCGTCACCGCGAGGCTGCTCCGCCGGCGGCTCCGCGGACGCGGTTACCAGGTGCTCGACGGCCGGGCCGTGCCCGGGCAGGCCTCGATCGACCACCTGGTCATCGGCCCCGGCGGCGTCTGGGTCGTGGACAACGAGGCGTGGGACCCCGACACCGAGATCGCCACGTACGGCGGGCGGCTGTTCTTCGGTGAGAAGTACGGGTCGAAGGAGGCCAGGGCGCTCGTCGAGGCTTCGGAGGCGCTGGCCGGGGTGCTCAGCCGGGAGTCGGGCGTCCCCGTCACGATCGAGCCGCTGCTGGCCGTGCACGGCGGGCAGCTCGTGCACGGCACCGAGCGCCGGCGCACGGTCACCGCGGAGGGCGTCACCCTGCTCAAGCCCCGGCACGCGGCCTCCTGGATCCTCGGCGCCCCCCGCCAGGAACTCGACGAGAGCCAGGTGGAGGTGCTCACCCGCACGGCCGCCCGGGTGCTGAGGCGTATGGGCTGACGCTCCGGGAGCGCGGCGTCCGGCGGGCGGATCGGAGCACGGATCGGAGCACGGATCGCGGGGCGGGCCTCAGGTGGCGGTCGCGGCGGCCGATGAAGGGGAGTACGAATCCCCTCCTCCGCTGCTCCCGCAGCCTCGGCCCATGCCGGAAGGATCTCACCGTGACCGACTCCCCCGCCGACACCGCGCGGCCCCTGGTGACCGTGCGCCGCAACCCGGTGCTGGGCTGGTTCGCCGACCGCCGCATCAGCGCCAAAATCATGATCACGGTGTTCGTCGTGGCGCTGATGGGCGCCGGCGTCAGCTCCGTGGCGCTGAACCGCATGAGTGCGCTGAGCGACGACCTGCAGACGATCCGGCAGGGCAACGTCCAGCGCCTGTCCCACCTGAGCGATGCCCGCGGCCACATGACCGCCCTGCTGCTGAACGCCAGCGCCATGTACACCCTCACGGACCCGGCGGCCAAGGCGCAGCTCACGCAGCGGCTGAACGAGGAGTTCGAAGGGATCGGCCGGGCGTTCGAGGCGTACAAGGCCGTCGCCTCCGACGATGCCGAGGCGCGCGGGCACGTCGCCGCCTTCGACGAGGCGTGGCAGGCCTACCTGTCGTACGTCTCCGGCGCGCAGTCCACGGGCGACCCCCAGGACCTCACCCCGGAGGCGATCGCCCAGTTCGACAAGGTCATGAAGGCCTTCACCGCCGCGATGGACAACCTGACGACGTTCGAGACGAGCAACGCCGAGGAGGTCGCCGCCGCGGCGATCGACGAGTACGAGAGCGCCCGGGTCCTCATCCTGACGCTGGTGGCGATGGGCCTGCTGCTCGCGCTGGCCCTGTCCCAGGTGACGGCCCGCCAGATCGTCCGCGCGCTGAACGCCGTCTCCCTGGTGCTGGGCGCCACGGCCCGGGGCGACCTCACCCAGAAGGCGGAGGTCACCTCGCGTGACGAGGCCGGTGCGATGGCGGTGGCGGTCAACCAGGCCAACGACGCCGTCCGGCGGGCCATCGAGACGCTGGCGGACAACGCCGACGCGCTGGCCACCAGTTCCGGAGAGCTGTCGGCGGTCAGCGACCGGATCGCCTCCTCCGCCGACGAGGCGTCGGCGCAGGCGGGCAACGTCGCCGCGGCCGCGGGACAGGTCTCGCAGAACGTGCAGACGGTCTCTGCGGGCTCGGAGCAGATGGGCGCCTCGATCCGGGAGATCGCGCACAACGCCGGCGAGGGCGCCAAGGTGGCCTCGCAGGCGGTGACGGTCGCCGCCTCCACCAACGAGACGGTCGCCAAGCTCGGCGCCTCGTCGGCGGAGATCG